>CAJONO010000183.1 GCA_905235905.1 uncultured Prevotella sp. | reverse complement strand
TTACTTCAATAGTCTCTCTTTCCTTTCCATTACTATATGTAAAGCGTAAAATACCATTGCTATAGGTGTAGTTGTAAGTATCTTCTTTTTCCCACTCGCCATCGTCGTATTCTTGATACTTTACTGTCCCGTTCTGATAGAACGTCAGCAAACAGTAATCATTTGGCCCAAAGTTTAGTGACCACGTACCTACAAGAGATACAGTTCCACCCTTTCCATCATCGTTATCATCTCGACACGAAACTAACACTCACGATTGCGACCATTAGAATGGTCATCCAGTTCAATAAATACTTTTTCATGTTGTATTGTTTTTAGTTTTCGATAATGTTTAATTCACTCCAAGGAATAGTTGATGCATATTTCTCTTTACTTCCTTTTGGAACATATAATTTAATGTTCCTAAAGTCAGGAGCAGAATAATACCTGCTAAATACATCTTCGCAACTCTTTACATCCGAACTTGCAACAGGTGGAGTAGGGTTCGATATGTAGATTTCTTGCAAATTATCCGAATTCATGAATACCTGATTCTCTATTTCCTCAACATAGCCTAAATCAATAGTTATGAACTGGCTATGCCAAAAAGCACGATTTCTTAGTTTTTTTACAGAACTGGGCAATTTGATAGAAGATGCATTATAATATAAGAACGCACTACCACCGATAGTTGTTAAACTATTGGGCAATGACAGATTACGTTGGAACTTTTGCGGTACATGATAAAGGATAGTCTTATCCTTATTATACAGAACTCCATTCTCGGAGGAGTATTTCGGATTGTCTGGATGAACATTTATCTCTTCCAGATTGTCCATCCAAGCTAGTACATCCAGACTTTCCTGTACGTCTAAATCGTCATGGTCAATACTACCATTAATAGAACGGCCTATAGTAATGGAGCGTATTTGGGTAGTCCACGAATAACCAAACATATAGTGGCTAATCTTAATCACAGAATTAGGCAATATCAGTTCTTTAATTGCATCACATTTTTCAAACATACATTCAGTGATTATATCCTTTTGTGTCACATAATCGTCGTCATTGTATTTGCCAGGATTATTATGAGGATAAAAAGTGCCACCGCCTTCAACAATAGACGCGTCAGACATATCCAAATACATTAGTTTACCGCCGTTTTCTGTAATCATCATATCCCGCAGGCAACGAACATCTGTACCATTAAGGTTACCGCTTATTTTCATACGAGTAGTGGATGTTTTTCTGCCATCTATCAAATCAGGAAATACACCTGCTTCATAGACATTGGCATATAAAATCCCATCTTTCTCATAAATAAAGTGGTTTGTCAGGCTCTTGGCGCGTAAATGTCCGGATACCACCAGAAACTATGTTCTTTCCTACCATAGTATCCGCTGTTAACGTGATGATTTCATAAACATATGACTCTCCCATTACTGTCTGTGTCAATCGCTTGGCATTAGCATCATACGAATAGCTGAATTTTACCATCACATCGCCATAGCTAAAGATGCCTGTGCCATCAGCATTGTACTGATACGATACTACATCAGCCCCTTCTATGCCATACCACGTTCCTAAAATTGTTATTTCATTAGCTTCCGGAGTTTTTTCATCGTCATCATCACCACATGACACAAAAGAGAAACTAAACATTGCCACCATCATGATGGCCAGCAAACTCCAAAGATTTTTCTTTTTAACCATAAGCATTTTTTTAATTGTTAATACTGTTTCCTATCTCGCTTTCAGAGGGCAGCACTAACTTGATGACACAAAGAAAGCGCAGGCTCTCATCCATAATCCCGATCAGGCTTAGCACGGCCCCATGTTACTTATGGTTGAAGTCTGCGCTTATGCGCAGCTCCAATAGTAACATGGAATTGCTCGTCTTTCTCGTTTTGAGGTGCTAATTCGATCGGGAAATTGAGCAAACAAAATGTTGTGTCTCTTGCGAAACACTTTGCAAAAGTAGTCAAAAATCTCCGCATTGCCATCGCTTTATATAAAAAAGTGCTAAATTATATGTGATTTTAGCAGAAAAGCGGTTGGGATGGTTACGAATATCGATAATTATTGTTGATAAACCGGTGCTCTCTACTTTTCTACTACTTGATCTACAATTGAGGAAAGATAAAGCTGGAGGATAAGTATTTCGTGTGGTGTAGGCTCCCCGACGCACGATTTGTACAGCACACCACTGTCAAGAAGCATTTCTATGCCGGCATGACTCGGGTGAGTCGGTGATGCTTTAGGCACCACGTCAAGGTGTGGGTTCTTACGTATTCTTCTAACCGACAACAGGGCGGCACCCCAGAAAGACTCTCCATCGGCAAACCATTTCCTGATATTTTCACCGCCAGCTATAATAGATTCAATTGGGATGACTGAAAGCCTCTCTACTGATATGTATGATTCGTTCTTACGGAAAAGCCTGAAACTATCAGGTGAAACGCCTGTCACTTCGTTATAGCCCAAAGGTGATGATATGAGTCTGCATACGATTTCTGCATCCTCTACTTGCTTCAGCTGCATTTCTGAGATGTCTGTCGTCATAGAATGGCTGTCTGAAACTGGCTGTAAAATTTCTCTATGTCTTTTGTTCCCTTGAAAGAGCCTTCACCGGAAAGTCCTTCTGCCGTGACGGTGTTAATGATAGCGTATGTGAACCTATCCTTTCCTGCATCAACAGTAGCCACTACGCTACCAACAATCCATTTCAGCATAACGGTGGCATGGTCAGTGGGATATGGAGCGATTTTTTCAAGGAAAGTCGCATTAGGCGTACCTTCGATGATGCTGATAGCATTGCGTACAGCGAAACCCAATGGTTTTACAAGCATTCCTTCTGGCCAGTCGGTTCTTGCACCCAGTTCACGGATTTGATTCTCCACCTTGTATTTCAGATGTTCAGCATCTCTTTCAGCATCCTCTAAAAGCCGACGACCAAGAATTCGCCGTGTGTTCACTGACGGCGAGACAGACATGATATAAGCCATCAGCCCATCGACAGAGTCCCTTGCAACAATGGCACCTGCAATAGGCTCATTGGCAGCGTAAGTTGGATTTGTCTGTCCTTCCATACTTCTTTCCAAATTGATGTTGACTGCAAAATTACACAATTTTCTTCAATCAACCACCTCTTTATATAAAAAAGTACTGAATTTTATGTGAATTTAGCAGAAAAGTGGGAAGATTCAATCTCGTCTCTGTTTTAGAGTTGTTTCTCGTCGAAGGCGGCAGCCTCGGCTTCGGCAATGATTTCCTCGCGAGTCTTTTCCTGGGGATTATGGGTAATGTCGGAGAGGTCGAAGTCGTCATCGGGCGAGGTCATGCTCTCTGTTGTTTCGGTTGTTTCCGGAAGTGTCTGTTCATCAGGCTCTTCCGATTGTTTCACAGCCGTTTTCTGGGGAATGATGAAGGGTGTTTTTTCCTCTTCGAGACTTGGTGCGGCCATGGCAGGCTCCTCTTCCATTTTGGTGCGCTCGCTCTTGGCGGTGAAGATGGCATCGATGAATTGTGGCTCACGGCGCAGTCGCTGCAGGGTCTCTTTCGATGCTACCTGCTGGGCTTCCTTCTTCGAGTAGCCCTGTCCTTTGCCGCCTTCCACGCCTTCAATCATCACACAGAATCCGAAGATGGGCGATCCTTTTTCGTCCTTGGCCTGTTTCAGCATCTGGAACTCCATGCGCACGCGGTTCTTCTGTGTCCACTCAATCAGTTTCGACTTGAAGTTCACTTCCTTATATGCCACCTTGTCGATATTGACCACCTGTGCGAGTATTCGCTTCTCTACGAATCGCATGACAGCTGTATAGCCCTGGTCCAAATAGATGGCGCCTATGAGTGCCTCGAAGGCATTGCCGGCCATGTAGCTGTTGTGCGAGCGTTGCTGCTGGTTGCTCTGAATGAGTTCGGTGAGTCCCATCTCCTCGGCCAGCCGTCCCAGGCTTTCGCGTGAGACGAGTTTCGAACGGGTGTTGGTAAGAAAGCCTTCGCGCTTGCCGGGGAAATGCTGGTAGACGATATAGCCTACGACGGCATCGAGCACTGCGTCGCCCAGAAATTCGAGTCGCTCATTGTTCAGTGGCTTTCCCTTGTCGTTCCGCTGTCCGGTGCTCTTGTGTGTCAGTGATATTTTGTAGTGACCGATGTTGTGGGGGTAGAAACCCATGATTCTCTTCAAAGAGAGGCGCAGTTCTTTTTCCTCCTGAAAGAATAGCAGAAAGCGGTCAATAATATTTCTGTAGTTCATAGTTCATAATTCATAGTTCATAGTTCAAAGTTCAAAGTTCAAAGTTCATAATTCAGGCTTGTAACGACAGTTGAACCGCCTCAACTTGACCACTAATTATGAACTATGAACTATGAACTATAATTAACCGTTGTATTTCTTGAACACGACGCAGGCATTGTGACCGCCGAAACCGAAGGTGTTCGACAGTGCTGCGCGCACGGTGCGCTTCTGCGCCTTGTTGAAGGTGAAGTTCAGATTATAGTCTATCTCCGGGTCTTCGTCGCCTTCCTCATGGTTGATGGTGGGCGGTATGATGTCGTTCTTCACGGCCAGTACGGTGGCCATGGCCTCTACGGCACCGGCTGCACCGAGCAGGTGGCCCGTCATCGACTTGGTGCTGCTGATATTCAGCTTGAAAGCTGAATCACCGAACACTTCCTTGATGGCCTTGGCCTCTGAGATGTCGCCCACATGGGTCGACGTGCCGTGAACGTTGATGTAGTCGATATCCTCCGGCTGCAGTCCGGCATCCTCCAAGGCATTTCTCATGACGAGCTTGGCACCCAGTCCTTCGGGGTGCGATGCAGTGATGTGATGGGCATCGGCACTCATGCCGGCACCTACCATCTCGGCATAGATCTTGGCACCGCGGGCCTTGGCATGCTCCAGCTCTTCCAGGATGAGGCAACCTGCGCCCTCGGCCATGATGAAGCCGTCGCGGCTGGCGCTGAAGGGTCGGCTGGCCTTCTCTGGCTCGTCGTTGCGGGTCGAGAGGGCATGCATGGCGTTGAAGCCGCCCACGCCGCTCTCACAGACGGCAGCCTCGGCACCGCCTGCCACGATGGCGTTGGCCTTGCCTAAACGGATGAGGTTGAAGGCATCGGCCAGTGCGTTCGACGACGACGCGCAGGCGCTCGAAGTGATATAGTTGGGGCCGTGGAGGCCATACATAATCGAAATCTGTCCGGCGGCAATGTCGGCAATCATCTTCGGAATGAAGAAGGGATTGAACTTCGGACCTTCGGCGCGATGCACACCGTAGTAGGTAATCTCGTCCTCGAAGGTCTTGATGCCACCGATACCTACGCCAAAGACCACGCCAATGCGGTCCTTGTCTTCCTTTTCCAGGTCCCAGCCGCAGTCCTCTACGGCCTGCTTGGCAGCAATCAGGGCCAGCTGCGTGTAGCGGTCCATCTTGCGGGCTTCCTTGCGGTCCAGGAAGTCGTTCACGTTGAGGTTCTTCACCTCGCAAGCAAACTTTGTCTTGAAATTGGTAGTATCGAAACTTGTAATAAGTGCTGCTCCGCTGACGCCCTCGCACAGGTTTTTCCACATCTCTTCGACGGTGTTTCCCACGGGGGTCACGGCACCCAGCCCGGTTACTACTACTCTTTTTAGTTCCATAAAATTAGATTTAATAAGCCCCCCCTACTGCCCCCGAAGGGGCTTCAATAGACAAAAAAATACGCTAAAGAAGCCCCCTCGGGGGCAGTAGGGGGGGGCTTGTTTCTTACTTCGAGTTCTCCTCAATATAGGCAATGGCGTCGGCCACGGTGCCAATCTTCTCGGCCTTGTCGTCGGGAATAGAGATACCAAACTCTTTCTCAAACTCCATGATGAGTTCAACTGTATCAAGGCTGTCGGCACCCAGATCGTTAGTGAAACTTGCTTCGGGCTTAACTTCTGCTTCGTCTACACCCAGTTTGTCTACGATAATTGCCTTTACTCTGCTTTCAATTTCTGACATGATTTTTCTGTTTTTAAAATGTGAATAATTATTTGCTTATCTTGAAAATCGGGTGCAAAGTAACACATTTTCTTTGACTTACGCAAACTTTTTCGTAAAAAACTGATAGTGCTTTGCACAATCATTAGGCATTTGTGCAGAAATTACGGCTTTTTTACCGTATTTTTTACACTTATTTATAAAAAGAAACGAAAAAAAACGCTTCTTATGGGTTACGCTACAAAGCGTAACAGTAGTGGCTGTGGCACATTTATTGTGACCTACTATTGCGCCCACTTCTCTTAAATAACTGTTCAAATTTAGTTTAGTAATAGTAAAAAAATAACTTGGTAATATTTAGCGTAAGGACGGCCTGAAAGTACTTTCAGGTCGTTTCTATACGGGACTTTCATAGCTTGCGGAACCTGATGTATTCATCTACTTAAATGTAAAAGTTTGGGAGTGCATTTTCTACACTCCCAAACCATTCTCATTGCGCCAGGTGGCAGACAGTCGTCATTGCGGGCTGACAGTTGTCATTGCGCCAGGTGGCAGACAGTCGTCATTGCGCCAGATAGGCGTATGCCTCTGCACCCCCTACTATTCCCAGCAGTGCCGTGGCCACTGCCACTACAACCTTCAGAATCATCATCAAGGTTGGGTTTTGCCCTTGTGTGTTTTTCATGGCATTATTCCGTTAAGGTTCTTAACTGTTAGGGACGGTCTTCGCCGGGAGTGTCGTCGCCGCTGTTGTCGTCGCCGCTGTCGCCGCCGATGTTGTCGTTCTCTATCAGCTCGCGCAGGTTCTTGGGCAGTTCGGCCACCTTGGCACCGCGGGTCAGCTTGTTCTCCCACTTGCCCTGGGCGTTGGTAGTGGTCTCAGGATGGAAGAGCACGTGTACGCCCTTCACGTTCTTCCTCACGTCGAAGTCGTCGGCATCCTGCTCACCGATGGTGGTCACGCCCAGCTTGAAGGTGCCCAGGCCGTTGAGGTAGACCCTCATTGACTGCTGCAGCGAGCGGCTCATGGCAGGCCCCAGTGCCGACAGCACGGCGAGAATATCATGTTTGGTCACGGTGCAGGCCTCGGAAATCATCTCGGCCAACTTGTCTACGTCGACGGTGTCGATCATTACGGCACGGCCATAAGTCTTGCCGTATGCCTTACTCTGCTTGTTCTGGTTCTGATACTTCTTGATAAACAGACTCATAATCTTGTGTGTTTTTTTTAATTGGTTAATTACTTCTTTTAATAATTCTCTCTCAGACTTTTGTCTTTTCTTTTGTGTTTTTTTGTTTGTTGTTTTCATGGTGTCAATTTTTGATAATCGCGATTTCTGTTGTTGACGGGTGCAAAGTTACGGCCTTTTTTCCCACCCCGCAACACCTATTGGGGATAGACGTAGGGTGAGTGGCTCACTTTTTCAGCGAATAATTTGGAAATTATGTCAAAAAATAGTATTTTTGCACTCAGAATCATAAAAACTACTAACCTCATGATAAAAAAAATACTCTTCGTTCTCACCCTGCTGGTATGCTCACTACCTTCTGTTGCCACCCTCAATGACGGTGGCGAGTACTATCTCTGGCTGAACATCTACGAGAAGCTGCTGGGCAGCAACGCTACGGCCGACGGCCCTGCCATCTCGGCCTGGGGCACCTCGGCGAATGCCGACGACTACGTGTTCGTGGCCGAAGCGTCGGGCAAGGAGGGCTACGTGCTGTTGCGCCAGAAGAGCAGTGGCAAGTATCTGGCCGCCTCGGGGGCCAACAGCTACAGCATGCTGTTCGAGTCGGCCCGCGCCACCGACGACCGCTACTGCTGGCAGACCGACGAGGGTTGCTACTCCTACCTTATTAATAAGAAGAACGGCAAGTACTTAGGCATCGACGGAGCCTCGAAGGGCAAGGACTACGTGGGCGTCTACTACGACAAGCCCCGTGGCAGCCACTCGCAGTGGTCGGTCGTTCCCGCCACGGGCACCTGGGACGGAGCGCGCCAGGCCTACGCCTCGCCCGTCTACGTCAATGCGCAGGGCCACAGCGAGATAGACTACTGTCAGCTGGCCGACACGACCATCGACCGCAGCGATGCCGTCGACATACACATCACCGCCAACGACAAGCCCCTGCTCGGCTCGACGACCGTCAATCTGGGCAGCGACAGCACGTGGCTCGTCATCGACAACATCGTGCCTTCCGAGGTGGTGAAGAGCTACCTGAAGCACGTCACCATCGACGGCAAGGCCGCCCGTAACAACAGCAACTGCCGCGTGGCCATCTACCTGAACGGTGCCGCCGTTATTCCCCTTCCCCAGAACATTATGAAATGCGAGGGCACCGACGGCCCGTTCACCCTGAAGGTGGGCGCCCACAACGATCTGGGCAAGCAGAGCAACACCATGACCGCCTTCACCCTGCGCCGAGGCTACATGGCCACCCTGGCCACCGGCACCAATGGCGGGGGCTACAGCCGCGTGTTCGTGGCCGACCATGCCGACCTCACCGTCGCGCTGCCACAGGCCCTCGACCGCCGCGTCACGTCGGTCATCATCAAGCCCTGGCAGTATCTGTCGAAGAAGGGATGGGCCAGCACCGGCGGAGCCACCCGCGGCCCGCAGCTGCGCGCCTCGTGGTTCTGGTCGTGGAGTGCCGGCTACGCGTCGACCACCGACATGGAGTATGTGCCCTGCCGTCAGCACCGCTACTGGCCCAGCGCCGCCGACGTGAACAGCAAGACGGCCACCGCCTCGCTCTCGCTCAACGAGCCTGAGCACTCGGAGCAGCATACCAGCGACAAATGCTCGTGCGGCGGAACCATCAGCGAGTGGACGGCCTATACCATCAACGCCGACTTCCTCCCCGCCGGCGGCCGCATCGGCTCGCCACAGCCCACCGACTTCGGCTACCTCACCAACTTCTGCCAGCACGTCGACAACATGGCTTCGCGCTGCGACTTCACCGTGACCCACGCCTACTGGAACCAGGGCGGACGCTCGGAGGCCGACTATGCCAGCTGGTTCGTGAGCCAGTGCAAGAACGTCTGGAACAACACCGGGCGGCCCCTCTGGATCACCGAGATGGAGATAGGCTCGTCGTGGGGCGAGAAGTTCAGCGGCAGCTACGACGACTACCGCAAGTTCCTGCAGGTGCTGCTGCAGAAGATGGACGAGTGCGACTATATTGAGCGCTACGCCATCTACGCCACCGACTACTACAAGTGCTACATGTTCTACGACGACGGCGGCATCACGCCCGCCGGACAGGTGTACCGCGACCACCGCGCCACCTTCGCCTACCACGACAAATACACGAAGGTGCCCACGTGGTGGGTGCCCGGCGTGAAGAAGCCCACCCTCGGCTATGAAATCAAGGGCGACAACGCCGTCTTCACCATCGGCAACGACAACGGCGACGCCACGCTGAGCCTGAAGTTAGAGCGCAGGAAGGCACACGACAGCCAGTGGCAGACCGTGGCCACCATCGACAGCCGCGCCGACTTCGAGAAGACCACGCTGACCACCAGCATCCCCCTTGCCGACATCGACCGCGTCAGCGACGTGTTCCGCGTCAGCGTCAACACGCTCTACAACACCGCCGAGACCAGCGACGAGCTCGACATGAACTACATACGCAACGCCTCGATCACCACCCAGAGCAAGGACAACGTGCCCGGATGGGAGTGCGAGCGCAGCGCTGCCAACGGCTATACGAAGGCTGCCTCGGGCGACACCTATTTCGAGATCTGGAACGCCAATACCACGGGCATCGCCTTCGACTACCACCAGCAGCTCAACGGTCTGCCCGCCGGTGCCTATAAGCTGCAGGCCGTCGTCTTCAACTCTACCAACGGCATCAGCGATGCCACCGTCAACGGCAGCGTGGGCCTCTATGCCCGGGCCGACGGTCTGGAGTACTTCGCGCCCGTCACCGTCGACTCGGAGATTGACTACCAGCGCCTCACCACCATCGACACCATCCTCGTGCGCCAGGGCACCATGCGCATCGGCGTCAAGAACCAGGCACCCATGACCGCCCGCTGGGCCGGTGCCGACAACTTCGTGCTCGAATATCTTGGCACCGAGAAGGAGGTACTGGGCAGCAAGGCCCGGCAGTTCCTGCAGGGCGTGGCCCAGCGCCGCGACCAGCAGATTGCCGCCTTCTTCACCGACACGGCCGACAGCCTGACAAGCGATGCCTCGATACTCATTCGCAATGCCGACTGCCTGCGCGCCGACAGCTATGGCTGGACCACCGACAACCTCGCCACCAACAAGGGGCAGGCCAGCGACGGCAGTGCCGACAATACCTACTGGGACAAGTGGAACGCCGGCTCGCTGAAGTCGATGATGACGCAGACCATTGCCTACCTGCCCGCCGGCGACTATGTGCTCAGCGCCCTGCTGCGCGGCACCTCCGACCTGCCCATCACCCTCACCGCCCGGCATCGCGGCAACACCTACGAGGCCACGCTGAAGGGCAAGGGCGACAAGACCGTGGCCGGCGACTCGCTGCAGAACGGATGGCAGCAACTGTCGCTGCCCGTTATCACTGCCGAGAGCGGCGACTCGCTCACCATCACGGCATCGGTCTCGGCAGAGAGCACCGCCTGGTGGAGTGCCGACCACTTCACCCTCGCCTACCGGCCATCAGCCACCAGCGGCATCGCAGAGACCACCCTGCGGCCCGCCACGTCCGGCCTGCTCTACGACCTGCAGGGCCGTCCCGTCAATGTTGCAGTTCCCCGCCGCGGCCTTTATATCAGGGACGGCAGGAAGTTCTTCGGTAACAAGTAGCTTCTATAAAAAAAAAATGATTATCCGCAATCATACCACTAGCGCCCCAAAGGGGCAGAATATTCTTAGCCCAGGGCAACGCCCTGGGTTGAAGGACGGCGCGATGTACGCCCTGTAAGGGCAAAAGCCGTATCATTGCATTTTTGCTTTTACCCTTACAGGGCGAAATTACCCATATCCCTGTACCCAGGGCGTTGCCCTGGGCTATGAGGTATTGGCCTTTCAGGCCATTGGTGGT
>CAJONO010000182.1 GCA_905235905.1 uncultured Prevotella sp. | reverse complement strand
TTTAGAAATGGAGCAAAAACAAGTTTATGAATTATTAACGCGTCCTGTTGGCTATCTCATGCCGTGGGGTGCTGAGTAGTTACAACATGGCGCCGAGAGGTTAAAATTGTTTAATTACAACTGAAAAACTCCTCGCTCTTAACCTCTAACTCCTAACTCTTTTGTAACTTTGCAGCCGATTATGGATAAGTTTGAAAAGACAAACGCTCAGTTTGAGGAGGCAATAGCCGAATGTCGTGAGCTTTTCAGCAAGAAGCTACACGACTATGGTGCTTCGTGGCGCATTCTGCGGCCATCATCGCTCACCGACCAGCTTTTCATCAAAGCCAAGCGGATACGCCAGTTGGAGATAACTGGCCTTTCGCTCGTGGGCGAAGGCATAAGGCCAGAGTTCATCGGTCTCGTGAACTATGGCATCATCGGACTCATACAGCTCACGAAGAGTTTTGCAGACACGGTCGACACCAGTCCCGAAGAAGCAATGGCACTCTATGATGCCCACGCAAACGAGGCCCTCGAACTGATGAAGCGCAAGAACCATGACTACGACGAGGCCTGGCGTGGAATGCGAGTAAGCTCGTACACCGACCTCATCCTGACAAAGATAGAACGGGTGAAGGAAATGGAGAACCTGGCCGGACAGACACTTGTGAGTGAAGGCATCGATGCCAACTATATGGACATCATCAACTACTCGGTGTTCGCATTGATTAAGCTCTCGGAGTGAAAACAATTGTTGTCAACATATCACGGTTGGTGCTGGCGGTGGTGTTCATCGTCTCAGGCTTTGTCAAAGCAGTAGACCCATTGGGGTCGCAATATAAGATTGCAGACTATCTGACGGCAATGCACCTGGGCAATCAGGTGCCAGAGTGGAGCATACTGGGACTGTCGGTTCTGCAGGCAGGAATAGAGTTCTGTCTGGGTGTGTTTTTACTTTTTGCCATTAGAAGACGTTCTACGTCACGGCTGATATTGCTGGTTATGCTGGTCATGACACCACTCACGCTGTGGCTGGCTTTAGAAAACCCGATCAGCGACTGTGGATGTTTCGGCGACGCGCTGGTACTCACAAACTGGCAGACGTTCTGGAAGAACGTGTTGTTGCTGGCACTGTCGGTCGTAGTTGCCTGCTGGCCACTGAGCATGTTTCGCTTTGTGAGCGAATCGAACCAATGGATAGTCACCAACTATTCGGCACTGTTCATTCTGGTCGTATCAGGCTACTGTCTTTATGACCTTCCGCTGTTCGACTTCCGCCCCTACCATGTAGGAGCCAATATCATAAAGGGTATGGAGATACCCGACGATGCACCCATGCCAGAGTATCACACCATCTACGTAATGGAGAAAGACGGCGTATGCAAGAACTTCACCGTCAACAACTATCCAGACTCGACGTGGACGCTCGTGAGTGTAAATACTGAAATGGTGAAAGAGGGCTACACACCTCCCATCCACGACTTCTCGCTAACCACCGAGAACGGCGATGACATCACCTACGAGGTGCTCACAGACACCAGCTTCGTCTTTCTGCTCGTATCGCCCCATCTGGAGCAGGCCGACGACTCGCGCTTCGACCTCATCAACGAGCTGAACGAATATGCCAAGGAGCATGGCTACAGCTTCTACGGACTAACGGCCAGTAGCGACAGAGCCATAGCCCGATGGCGAGAGATGACCGGTGCCGAATACCCGTTCTGCCAAGCCGACGAGATAACGCTGAAGACCATCATTCGCAGCAATCCGGGGCTGGTGTTGCTGAAAACAGGGACAGTGGTGAGGAAATGGAGCAACAACAACCTGCCCGTCATAGCCGACTCGCTCACCACACGGTCGTTGGAGCAGTTGGAAATAGGACAGATGCCAGAAGACTCGGTTCCCGGAAAAATTGCCATGTTGCTGCTGTGGTTTGTGCTGCCGCTCATGCTCCTGACAATTGCCGACCGTACATGGATGTGGACAAAATGGCTTCGCCAGCGTGCAGCCTTTCGCAAGCTGTTGGGCATAAGAATACAGAAATTCAGACAATCATTTTATAGTAATCATCAAAATAATCATCAAAAAGAAAAGACTATGAGAAAGAAAATTGTTGCAGGAAACTGGAAGATGAACATGAATCTCCAGGAAGGCATTGCTCTTGCCAAAGAGCTGAACGAGACACTGAAGGCCGACAAGCCCAACTGCGGTGTGGTCATCTGCACCCCGTTTATTCACCTCGCTTCTATCGCACAGTTCCTCGACCAAGACATCATCGGCTTGGGTGCCGAGAACTGCGCCGACAAGGAGAAGGGTGCCTATACAGGCGAAGTTAGTGCCGAGATGGTGAAGTCGACAGGAGCACAATACGTGATTCTGGGCCACTCTGAGCGTCGCGAGTACTACAAAGAGACACCCGAGATTCTGAAGGAGAAAGTGCTACTGGCACAGAAGAACGGCCTGAAGGTAATCTTCTGCATCGGCGAGAGTCTGGCAGAGCGCGAGGCCGGCAAGCAGAACGAGGTGGTGAAGGCTGAGCTTGAGGGAAGCGTGTTCAACCTCGCCGAGGAGGACTTCCGCAAGATTGTCATTGCCTACGAACCCATCTGGGCCATCGGTACGGGCAAGACAGCTACTGCCGAGCAGGCCGAGGAAATCCATGCCTACATCCGTTCCATCATTGCCGAGAAGTACGGACAGGCCGTTGCCGACGACACCACGATTCTCTATGGTGGCTCGTGCAAGGCATCGAACGCTCCCGAGCTGTTTGCCAAGCCCGACATCGACGGTGGCCTCATCGGTGGCGCCTCGCTGAAGGCTGCCGACTTCAAGGGCATCATCGACGCCTTCAAATAAGGCTTCACACTAAACGACAAATGATAAATGATAAAAGACAAGGAATCATGCGCAACAGAATCATGGGAGTGTTTTACAACAGGCTAATGATGGTGATAGGCTTATCATTTGTCATTTGTCATTTGTCATTTAGCCCAGCTGGAGCACAATCGTTCACACAACGGATACAAAAGACGGAGAAAGGCAAAGGTGCGGTAACACTCCATCAGGACAAGAGCATCGATGCACTCGTCAACGGCTCGGCCGTCAGCACCACGCCTACACAGCCTAAAGCCACCGTGACGGCTCCTGCCCCCAGCAAGAACAAAAGCAAGGACAGCAAGGAAGAGAAAAAGACTGTCGCTCAGCAAGAAGAACGCCAACAGCCCACTGTACAAAACGACACCGTCGTTCAGGAAAAACTACGCACCTATAAGACAACGGGATTCCGCGTACAGGCATTTGCCGGCGGCAACTCAAGGAAAGACAGGCAGAAGGCCGAGCGCACAGGAAACGAGCTGCGGGCATTGTTTCCCAATGAGCAGGTCTACACCCATTTCTATGCGCCCCGCTGGATTTGCAGGATAGGCAACTACCGCACCTACGAGGAAGCTCACCAGATGCTGCAAGAAGTCAAGAAGCTGGGCTACACCTCGGCCACCATCGTAAAAGGAAAAATCAGCGTACCATACTGACAAATCTTAATATCTCACAATACCGATTCAAAACGTGTATCCAGAAAACGAACTATTCAGGGAAGGCCTCGACGAACTGGCCTTACACTACAAGAGAGTGATTGAGCTGCTGGGGGAAGACCCAGAGAGGGAAGGGCTTGAAAAAACGCCGATGCGCGTGGCAAAAGCCATGCAAGTGCTTACCCGTGGCTATGAAATGGATGCCCACAAAGTGCTCACCGACGCACTGTTCAAGGAAGACTACAGCCAGATGGTCATCGTTAAGGACATCGACTTCTTTTCGCTCTGTGAGCATCACATGCTGCCCTTCTACGGTAAAGTGCATGTGGCTTACATCCCTAACGGCTACATCACAGGCTTGAGCAAGATAGCCCGCGTAGTCGACATCTATAGTCACCGTCTGCAAGTTCAGGAACGCATGACCTTGCAAATCAAGGAATGCATCGAACAGACGCTCCATCCGTTGGGAGTCATGGTTGTCGTGGAAGCTCGCCACATGTGCATGCAGATGAGGGGCGTGGAAAAACAAAACAGCATCACAACGACAAGCGACTTCAGCGGAGCCTTCAACCAGGCCAAGACCCGGCAGGAGTTCATGAACCTGATTTCACACACAATGTGAGTGAGGCACACCATACGTTCCATAACCCAGAATTATCATCAATAAACACCATATAAGAATGTACCAATCAGACCGCGGTTCCTACCGCACAAAAGAAACCATTGCCGGCATGTTCCTTCACAGCTGCCTTGGCAAGATCGTCATTGCAGGAGTCATCCTGGGAGTGCTGACCGTCGTCGCTTTCGTGACCTGTCCGACAGAGCAGACGATGCGCGAGAAAATGGTCGACAACGTCAGGCAGTGCATAGAGTCAAGAGACAGCATCAACACCGACTGGCTCGACGATGCCCTGGCAAACATCGGCTACATCTTCACCGAGGCTGGGCCCGACGTGAACACCGAGCTGCTCGACAACTTCAACCGCTACAACCGAATGACCTATTACAACCATGGCGTCTATGCCTCCATGCACATCTACAACAATTTCCATGTAGAGGGCATTCGGGCGGGCATCGGCATCTTTGGCATCGTCATTCCCACCATCAACTTCAACAACCTTATACTGCGCGACGGACCTGTGCGTAGCAAGGACTACAACCAGCCCATCATTGAGTATCAAGGCGAGGATGAGTATTTCGGCAACAACCCCGATTTGGGCATTTTCAAGGAAGACAATTTCTAAGACACATCACACAGATTATGGTAAAGCACATTATTCTTTGGACGCTGAAGTCCGAACTGAGCGAAGAGGAGAAAGCCCAGGTGAAAGCAGGCATGAAGGCAGGGCTGGAAGGCTTGGTGGGCAAGGTGCCCGGACTTATCGAAGCAAAGGTCAACATTGACGGCCGTCTGGCTTCGTCGACTGCCGACGTGATGCTCGACAGCACGTTAGAGTCGGAAGAGGCCCTGCGCAACTATGCTTCACATCCGGAGCATCTCGCAGTGGCTAATGGCAAGGTGCGGCCCTACACGACAAGCCGCGCATGCCTCGACTACGAGGTGTGACCACAGCCACCCTGTCACGTCCCCTGCCCTACTCCTTAATCTTGTCCCAGCTATTGCTCTGCGAGGCATTGATTGAAAAGAGTATTTCGTAAGCCGACTCTTTCTCTTTCTGTGTGCCCTTGCCCTTGTATATGTTGGCCAGTTCGTCGCGCTTGTAGTCTGTCCATATCTGTGGCAGCAAGCTCAAGGGCTTGTCTTCGTGGGCTTTCTTCAAATCCTTTTCCAAGGCTGTTGTTACGTTTGTACGACCACGCTCAACGTTCTGCGCCATCTCGTCGAGCCCAGAGCGGTAGTAGTCATACTGCAACTGGCGGAAAGGCTTCATCTGCTCGTCCAAATAATCGTTGATAATGGCGAAGCGGTTGCGTGAGTCCTGGAACGACTTCCATCCGGGGAAGTCGAGCGACTGCGCATTATTCACCAGATTCATACAGCGCTGAAGCACGTCGGTGCCTGCCATCGGACCAAACGTGTCGAGGTCGATGCCAATAATGAGGTAGGCATAATAGGCAAAGAGGGCCGTCAGCTGGTTGTCAATCATCTCCTCGTTAAAGTTCAGCTGGTCGAACTGAGCAAAATCGAAGTCGAACTGCTTGTCGTTATTATTATATATAGTAGTGGTATAGGCCGAATTATAGACCGGACGGTTAGCCTGTACCAGACAGCTGCACGTAAAGCGGTTTGCACTCTGGTCATATTTCGTCACCGTAATATTGAAGGAACAAGAAATGCGCTCGTTCTCCTGAAACTGTAAGGCCGTCCACTGCCGGTCGTTCACAAACTGCTCCAGCGTCTGCTTCAGGTTCTCGAACACCGACTTGTCAGTGCCCTGTACCTGCTGGTGGTTAATGTTAATCTTTGCGTTCAGTTCCTGTGCTTGCAGGCCAATGGCCAGGAAAGGAAGCGACAAAATGAAAAGGAGTCTCTTCATAGTTTTTATTCTTAATTTTGATTTCTGCTTATATAACTAACGTTTTTTCACCACTTTACAGTAGTGGGCAACGCTTCCAATCGTTACGCTGTTGTCACGCTGGGAAACGTGACCTACTACTTGGACGCTGCAAAGTTACAACTTTTTTCCGATACCGCGCACGATTTCCCCCGAAAAAGAATATCCCTCTGTCTCAGATTGCCAAAGAGCGATTCTTATCTTCCCATTTATAGGCTCATTTCTATTCTTTTTTTGATTCCAGTCTT
>CAJONO010000181.1 GCA_905235905.1 uncultured Prevotella sp. | reverse complement strand
TCGTCAATCGGACTGTATCCTAAATTGTTTTTTTTACGACAATCTCCTAACACCTAACCTAAAAGGCCGTAAACGCCCTGCCACAAATGTCGCTAATAGGGTAAATCTTGATGTACTGTTTCAACCATTCTGGCTCTTTGATATGCCTCTCATAGTCACAACTATTTATTGCACCGTATGTCAACTCAGCAAGTGTTATTTCGGATGCAAAAACTTGGTCAGGATCCATCTTATCCACATGCTCTTTAACTCCATTTCGTTCATGGAAGAACTCAATCCACGTACAAGTATCAAGAATATACTTTTCCATCAGTCATCCAGGTTGATTTCACGCATGTACTCATTCTTGCGGCCATCCTTGATAGCAGCTTCCATACGGGCAGCGTCTTCGGGGTCATCTGCCCAACAGCCAGCAAGCGACATCAGCCCCCGTTTGCGCTCTTCTTTTGACAATTTGAACTCTTGGCCATCCTCTTTACTGTCTGCCAAAGACTCGGTCAGAAACATAATGACGATTTTCTTTTCTTCACGACTCATTCCCTGTAGCAAACTCGAATATGGTGCCATAGGGGTATCCTGTAATTTTCTTGCTACTGCAGTCATAACATTTATATTATAAATACTGGCTGCAAAGTTAAGCATATTTTCTGAAACAACAAACAAAACAACGATAAAATGAACGAAAACCCTGTAACAAGCATCAAGGGAACTTTGTGGTAGAATAAAGCCATCGGCTACGTTGGTTTCCACAGCAGCAAAAATGACGAAGCAGACGATGAAGAAGAATACTCGGTTGGAGGCCTTCGAGGTGGGCGGAAGGCTTCTTATAGGAAGAGTATTCCGATGGCTGCGCAGAGGAAGCCGACGAAGAAGCCGGCCACCACCTGGGCGAGGGAGTGCTGCCTCAGAATGATGCGGGCCGAGCCAAGCATTCCTGCCACTACCAGCACTAAGCAGAGCCACCACACGGGGTTGAAGCCGAAAATCTCGGCAAAGGCAAACAAGGCTCCTGCCACGCCTCCGATGGCTGCGGTGTGGGTGCTTATTTTCCACCACACGTTGATGATGGCACAGACAATCTGCACCAGCAGGGCGGCCATGAGGATGCTGACGACGAAGTGGAACACGCCGAGCCAGGTGAGCAGGCCTGCACAGCAGAAATAGCAGAGGATGGAAACGACGTAGGGAACCATGCGGCGCTCGCGATGGCCCAGCTCGATGAGGTTCCACCCCTGATAGCGGCGGTAGACGTGGATGAGGCAGGTGGGCAGGAGGATGGTGAAGAGATAGACCAGGACGACTATCTGCAGGCGGTAGGATATGGGCAGCAGTGCCAAGTAGCTGAGCGTGAACAGGATGATAAGCCCGAACAGTGGCAGGTAGAACGGCGTGAAGAGCATGCTCATGAGCCGTGCTGCATAGATGATGCTTTTTTCCCTACTCATTCTCATTGTCGTCTTAGTCTTGCTACGGGCAGTCCCATCTGCTCACGATATTTGGCTACGGTGCGCCGGGCTATGGGGTAGCCCTTCTCTTTCAGGGCGTCGCTCAGTGCGTCGTCGGAGAGCGGCTTCTTCTTGTTCTCACCCTCGATGAGGTCGCGCAGGGCTGCCTTGACTTTGCGGGTCGACAGCTCCTCGCCGCTGTCGGTGGTGATGGCATCGCTGAAGAAGAACTTCAGCGGGAATATTCCCCAGCGTGTCTGCACGTATTTAGAGTTCGACACACGCGAGATGGTAGAGAGGTCGAGCCCGGTCTTGGCGGCCACGTCTTTTAGTATCATGGGGCGCAGCGATGCCTCGTCGCCATCCTCGAAGAAGCGGTGCTGCAGCTGCACAATGGCCCGCATGGTGACGGTGAGTGTGCGCCGGCGGTTCTTCACTGCCTCGATGAAGTTCTGGGCAGCGTCTACTTTCTGCTTCGTATAGAGCAGGGCCTCCTTCATTTGCCGCGACAGCCCGTCCTTGTTTTGCTGGTAGTTCTTGAGCAGGTCGGCAAACGACTGCGACACCTGCAGCTGTGGCACTTCGCCATTGTTGAGCGAGAGGCTGAGCGTACCGTCATCGAGCGTGTCGACGATGAAGTCGGGCGTTATCTGCTGTAGTGAGTGGCCCACGGTCTCGCCCATGGCGGCTCCGGGCTTCGGGTTGAGCCGGCGCAGCTCGCGCTGCAGCAGCTGGGCCTGCGTTTCGCTGAGGCTCATGGCCTGTGCTATCTTGTCCCAGTGCTTCTTGGTAAACTCGTCGAAGTATTTTTCTATCACCTCGCGCATCAGGTCTTTCAGCCGCGAGGGGTCGCGCCTGCCTATTTGTAGCAGCAGGCACTCCTGAAGCGAACGGGCTCCGATGCCGGCGGGGTCGAACTCCTGCAGCTTCCGCAGCACTGTCTCTACTTCCTCCTCGGTCGTTTCCACCTGGTTGAAGATGGTCAGCTCTTCTACCAGCACGTCGACAGGCTTGCGCAAGAGACCGTCGTCGTCGAGCGAGCCTATGACATACTCCATCACTTCGCGCTCATGGTCGGTGAGGTCGGTCTCGTCCATCTGCTGGCGAAGCAGGTCGAAGAACGACTGCTGGGTGCCGTAGACTATCTCCTCGCGCTCCTCGGCACTCGACATGCCACCATGATACACGGGCAGTTCCTCGTCGTCGCGGCCTATGCCCTGCAGTGCCTCGTCGAGGGCATCGCTGCGCTCTTCGCGCTCTCGCTGCTGGTCGTAGTCTTCCTGGGTGGCCGCCGTCTCTGGCTCGTCGGTATATTCTGGAAATTCCGGAGCCTCGTCGATCGTGGTTTCCAAGGCCGGATTGTCGTTCATCTCGGTCTCAATGCGCTCTATGAGCTGTGCCACGGGCAGTTCTACCAGCTGCGACTGTAGCAGTTGCTGGGCCGAGATGCTCTGCACGAGGCGTTGCTCTTGCCGCTGTTCTTGTATTTGACTCTGGCTCATCGGTAGTATTCTTTCAGTTCTTCTGCAAAGGCATGCAGCTGTTCGGGCGACTGGTTTTCAAAGCGCTGCCACACCTTTGAGCATGGTGCCAGCAGTTCGCTGAGCGACACGTCGCTGCGCTGCAAGTAGGGGTCGCACAGCTGGAAGAGCGTGAGCACCTCGACCACCAGCGCCGGCTGCACCTTGAGCAGCCGGGCCATCTCGGCCACTTCGGGTGTCTCGGTGACCATGGTTTGCGGAACGAGCTGGTAGTAGAGGTTCAGTATCAGGATGAGTGCTGCGGGCGTGAGCTTGGGCTCGCCTTCGAGCGGCCTGAAGTCTTGCTCGAATGTCTCGTTGACCTCCACGCCCTCATAGAAATCGTCGGCAGCGCCAAAGCCCCTCATCTCGCGCCACAACCTGACGGCACGCGACAGCCGCTGTGGCTTGTTGACGTAGGTCTGCCGGATGCGCTCCAGACGGGGCGTGTCGAACCGTGCCAGCTGTTCCATGCGCTGTGCCAGCAAGTGCGGTGCTATGTGCAGTTCCATGCTCAGCTCGACCATATCGCGGCTGTAGGTGGCTTTCTTGCCTACGGGTTTCTTGAGGTAGACTTGCAGCAGGGGTAGCCAGTATTCGTCGAGCCATTGTGTCGTCTTTGCCATGATTGCGTCGTTTTTTTTATTATGAAGAGGGGTGGGAAATGTCTATAATAGCGCGGGCAGCTGATGAAGGCGCATGCTGTTTGAGCCTTTGATCAGGATGGTGAAGCCTTCGGGGCGTTGCTGGGCAATGGCTGCCTTTACCTCGTCCAGGTTGCTGAACTTGCGGTAGTTGCAGTCGGTACGGGCAAACTCGTCGCCGACGAGCCACACCAGGTCGATGCCCGACTGCCCAATGAGGTTGGCTATGCGCTGGTGCTCCTCGGCACTGGCGTCGCCCAGTTCGCGCATATCGCCGAGTATGGCCATCTTGGGCGATGCCTCTATCTGGCCGAAGTTCTCTAATGCCGCCTGCATGCTCGACGGGTTGGCATTGTAGGCATCGACAATGAGGCTGTTGTGTGGGGTGGTGAGCAGCTGCGAGCGGCTGTTCGTGGGCTTGTAGTCTTCGAGGGCATGGCATATTTGCTTGCGGTCGACTCCGAAGTTGATGCCTACGGCAATGGCTGCCAGGAGGTTGTCGATGTTGTAGGCTCCGATGAGCTGTGTCTGCACCTTGTGCCATTTGGTCGATGCGCCGTCGTCTTCCAGGTCCATGAGCGGTCTGCGCCAGCGGAACTTCAGCAGGGGGTTGCACGAGATGACCTCGCCGCTGATGCAGGAGTACTGCTTCTCCACGTCGGTAGAGTAGGGTGAGACCCAGAGCGTGTCTTCGTCCTGGATCTGGTCTACCAGGAATTCATTGTCGGCATCGAGGAATATGAGGCCGTCATCGCGTGTGCGCAGATAGTCATAGAGTTCGCACTTGGTCTTGATGACGCCTTCGAACGAGCCGAAGCCCTGCAGATGGGCACGGCCCACGTTGGTGATGAGGCCACAGGTGGGTTCGGCGGTCTCGGCCAGCGTCTTGATGTCGCCGGGGTGGCTTGCGCCCATCTCAATAATGGCTATCTCGTGCTCCTTTGTCAGCCGGAACAGCGTCTTGGGCACACCGACGTCGTTGTTGAAGTTGCCTTCCGTGGCCAGCACATTGTATTTCTCGGCGAGCACGGCCCGTACCAGCTCCTTGGTCGTGGTCTTGCCGTTGGTGCCGGTAATGGCGATAACGGGAATGTGGAACTGCCGGCGGTGCTCTCGCGCAAGGTCCTTATAGGTCTGCAGACAGTCGTCGACAAGGATGTAGCGGTCGTCGGCAGCATATTCCTTCTCATCGACAATGGCATAGCTGCAGCCTTTCTCCAAGGCTTGCGATGCAAACTCATTGCCATTGAACGAGGCACCCTTCAGGGCGAGGAAGATAGAGCCTTCGGGACAGTCGCGACTGTCGGTCGTGATACAGGGATGCTGCTGGTAGAGCCGGTATAATTGTTTGATTTCCATGACTATGCTTCCTTTTTCACCTTTTAGGTTTTCGCCTTTTTTCTTTTTTGTTGCAAAGGTATGGCAAATTTCTGAAACCTGCAAGCAGAATGGCAAAAAAGAACAGTGTTTGAATATGGAATTTTGTTATAGCAGGTCGAGACACTGTTCGATGGGTATGCCGCGGCATTTGTCGGGCAGCGACTTGTTGCGGTCTATGAGCTGCGAGACGACGGTCATGGCCGTCTGGGTGCTTGCCTTCAGCGGCTCTCCGCTCAGCAAGTGGCCAATGAGCACAGCCGAGAAGATGTCGCCCGTGCCATGGAAGGCCACGGGAATCTCTTCGTAGTCGAGCCGGAAGTAGAGTCCTTCGTCGAGATGCTGTGCAAAGCCTGCCAGTGGCTGTTCGGAGCGGCGGCCCACCACGCAGTTCTTCCCTTCCACGCAGGCACTGGTAATGATGGCGCTCTTCGTGCCGATAGCTGTGAGGCGGTCGAGCATGGTCTGTGCCTCTTGCCATGTCATTCCCTCTTTGCGGTAGGGCATGTCGGTGAGGAAGCAGGCCTCGGTGTAGTTGGGGAAGATGAGGTCAGCTACGGATACCATTTCGCGCATGAGCCCTACATGCCTTTCGGTAATGCCGTTGTAGAGCCTGCCGCCGTCGCCCATGATGGGGTCGACGAAAATGGTGGTGCCCTCCTCGTGCAGCTGCGAGCAGTAGTCGGCCACGAGCCGTGCCTGGTTCTCGCTGAACATGAGTCCGGTGCAGACGGCATCGAAGCGGAAGCCCAGCTCGCGCCATACGGGGATGGTGCCGCGCATGTAGTCGGTGGTTTCCAGCACGTTGAAGCGACCGTAGTCGAGCGTGTTCGACACAAGTGCCGTGGGCAGGTTGTAGGCCGAGTGGCCCAGATAGGTCAGGATGGGCAGCATGGCCACCATGCCCACGTGGCTATAGCCCACTACGTCGTTGATAAGCAGTATCTGTTTCATTTTTCAACATTGAACATTAACCATTGACCATTGAACTCTCAACCCTCAACTCTCAACCCTCAACGTTCCAGGTGCCAGAAGTCGAGGTCGACGGTGGCCTCGACGGCATTCTCGATAACATCGGGCAGGTTGCAGAAGAAGTCGATGCCAGTGCGCCGCTCCAGCTCGTCGATGCTGATGGCATAGTCGGCCAGACGGGCCACCGACTGCACCTCGTCCTTGTGCTCTGTCCAGAAGGCAATTGTCTGATAGGTGTCGGTGGCCTTGTTGTAGTGGAGCAGTGCCATGTAGAAGTACTTGGGCACTAACAGCCGGTTGACGGTGCCGCACCTGATGTCGGGGTAGATGCCGTCGACCTCTTCGTCGTCGATGGTCACCTTGTCGGTAATGGTGGCGGCCTTCACTACATAGAGCGTGTCGCAGTGGCTCTGGGTATAGCTGTCGTCGGTGGCATAGTTGCGCACCTCGGCCTCCAGGCGTCCCCACAGTCCGCCGTTGTGCGACTGGTATTGCGGTTGCATGTTGGTCAGGAAGAAGGTCTGCTTGTTCTGCTCCTCCGAGCACAGGCGGTCGGCCGAGGGACAGAGGTGTCCGCGAGAGAAGCCGCTGCCGGTGTAGTCGCCGAGCAGTGACGAGACGGCCACTTCGGGGTCGGCCTTGAAGTCGTCCTTCCTGCTGGCCGTCGAGAGCGTGTTGCCGGCATGCAGCTCGTAGCACGTCCAGCGGTTGGCTATCTTCGCGTTGTCCCATTCCAGCGAGTAGCTGATGCCGTAGTCGTCGGTTCGCTTTACGATCACCTGGCTCTTCGAGTCGTCTTTCGTGGTCGTCACGTTGCTGCTCAGCTGCGGATATTCCAGTCGCCATGCCTCGGGGTAGTCTGTCCAGAGGTCGGCGGTTCTCTCCCAGTTGGCGTTGCTGTTGGCATCCTCGGCATACTCAATCCTGGTCATCTGCGAATACAGGTAGTCGGTCGACGCGGTGCAGCCTTTCAGCCACACCTTCAAGCCTATGCCCGGCAGATAGGTCACGTGGTCAAGGTCTTCGAGACTATAGTCTACGGTAGTCTGGTTCCTCAGGTACAGTCTCATGGCGTGAGTCTTCCCGTCGGGGGCAGCCTCGGCAGGCTCTACGGTGACGTAGCCCTGCGCCTGCGCCCATAGCCCCATGGTCATCATGACAAAGAGCAGCAGCGTTCTGAAGAAGTCGTCGTCGAAGACGCTGTGCCCTCTGCGCGAGCAACCCTCGTCGGCATCGGCCTCATTGCCGTCGCTGCCGAGCGTGAACGTGACGCTTTTCCCGTCATTGGCCACGTAGCCCGCCGAGCCAGCCATCAGCCTTCCTGCCGGTGTGCTCCATGTCTCTATGGTAGGTTGTATGTAATTCTTTTTCATCGTTGAGAGTTGAGAGGTGAAACACCCACCCCCTGCCCCTCGGGAGGGGCTGGGGGTGGGTTTGAGAGGTTAGCGTATAACCATTTTCTTTCCGTTGACGATGTAGAGGCCCTTCTTTAGAGTTGAGGGTTGAGAGTTGAGGGTTGAGGGTTGAGAGGTGAGAGGTGAGAGGTGAGAGGTGAGAGGTGAGGGGTGAGAGGTGAGGGGTGAGGGGTGAATGCGGCGCCCCTGCAGGTCGTAGACTTCGCCACCAGCTATTCTCCTTTCACCATTCGTCAGCGTCAGCACCATTGTCTCGCCGCCGTCGAGCAGCAGTCGGGCATCGCCATTCTTCGGCACCTGGAAGTAGGCGCGCATGCCTTTCAGCCGTGTGCCGTTGGCGCTGGGGTAGTACAGTCGGCCGTCGGTCTTCAGGAACATCACGGTCTTGTCGGTCTTCAGCAGAGTCGGCGAATAGATGGCCGTAAAGGCATAGCCGCCGTCTTCGATGCTGCCTGCCGGGGCGGCGCTCAGCGTCACGTCGCTCAGCACGGGGTTTTCTACGTCGGCGTCGGGCTTCACGAGGTAGGGCCTGCCAGCCTCTATGCCCGTAGCCTCGCTGAAAATCATCGTGTTGCCGTCGGCTTCGGCATACTGCCGATACTGCCCTTCGAGAGCCGTCGCCGGGAGGCTCACGGGCACCACGAACGTGTTCCAGTAGTCCTTGCCCAGCGTGCGCTTCAGTCTGACGGTGGCATGCTCAATGTCTGCCTGTGGCGGGCAGAAGTCCCTGTCCTCGTCGATGACGTAGACCACGGGCCGTATGCCGTTATAGCCGACGGGCGAGATCGTGTTGCTGGCAGTGACGATGGCCGAAGCGTCGATGAGTGCCTGGTCGTAGGCATCGGTATAGTTCTCCGTGCCGAAACGGTTGTCTACCTGCACGTCCTCGCCCACCCTTGCACCGCTCACGGTCACCCAGTCGGCTATATGGTCGCCGAGATCAACGATGCCGTTCTCGTCGGCAGCGACCACCGTCGGCTCGGTGGCCGGCTCGGTCACCGGCGCCGCCAGGGCTAAGTAGTCGGTCGTGGTGTTGGCGGTGGCCACCAGCTTCGGCAGCCCGTCGGTGGTCTGCTTCCGCCCAATGATCCATCCCGCCACGTGCTGGTCGTGGGAATACCCACCCCCTACCCCTCCCCTCGGGAGGGGTAGGGGGTGGGTTTCAGGGTTGAAGTCTATGCAGAGTGCCCCCGTGTTGTCGCGCAGAAACATCACCTCGCCGTCCACGGCATGCAGCACCCGCGCATTAGCGTCATCGCTCAGGAAGAGGCGCGCCTCGGTGCCGTCGGCAAGGCTGCAGAAGGCGGCAATGCCGCTCACCGTCGGCCCCACGCCGTAGGTACGGCTCACCACGTCGCTCACCACGTCGCCATAGCAGGCCACCGCCTTCACCGTAGTGGTGCCCGTGATGCCGACGCCCGTCGTGAGCGTGGCAGCCTGCCCGTTGCCCTTCGAGGGCTCGGAGCCGTCGGTGGTGTAGTAGACGGTGGTGCTGTCGGGCGGTATCAGCGTCACGGGCCTCGTGGCCGTCTCGGTGGTGTTGGGCCAGAAGAGGAAGTCGTCGGGCAGCGACGGCGCGCCGATGGCCGTGACGGTTTCCTCCACCCTCACGTCGTCGAGGAATCCGCGCCTGCCGGTAAAGGTCAGCTGAATGCTGTTGGTCGTCGTCGCCGTGATGCTGACGCTATAGGCTTTCCATGTGCCGTTCTCCAGCGTCACGCTCGTATTGCCCGTCAGCGTCACGCCCTCGTTGGCAGTCACCGTCAGCCCATTGGTGCCGCTTGCCCAGCCCGCGGCGCTGAACGTCAGCGTGGCCGTCCGCGCCGAGCCTATCAGCACAATCGCGGGTGTGGTGCAGGAGCCGTCGTTGCCCGAATTTCCGAAGCGCAGGCACCGGCAGGCGCCATAGACCGCCGCCGTGCCGCTCCATCCGTCAATATCATATCCGATCTTGCTGCTGGCAATGCTCCCCGAGAACGCGTCGTCGTGACCGCCCGTGCCCCCATTCACGTCGAACGTCTCTGAAAAGGCCACGTGGAGAGCACCGTCGGCCCGCGCTGCCGGGCTTACAATCAGCAGGCATCCTAACAATAGGACTGTCAAGTAGAATCTTCTCATAACTATATATTTTTATCTGAAACCCACCCCCAGCCCCTCCCGAGGGGCTGGGGGTGGGTTTGCGAGTTGAGGGTTCGCTGTTGTGAGTTGCAAAAATACGAAATAATTTCTGCAAAAGCACACTACACCCCTCTCCGTTACCGCTTTTTTAAGCATATTTAAGGGTAAGCCCGAGGACTGTAACTACTCAGTTCACCACGCTGGCCCCCGCGAGCGAAACGGGAAATTACAGTTTGTAATATAGGAGCACCCTAACTCAGCTCCCTATCATAAGGACAAAAATCTCAAAAATCTTACAAAAATATCTATGAGCGTCTTTTCATTTTTGCAGATGATGTGTCTTGGCACACAAAATCTCACACAAATATGTTCTGAACAACCATTTTTGTCAGATTTTTGAAGATTTTTGTTCTTTGTAAGGAGGGGGGAGCTGAGTAGTTACCGAGGACTAATACTGAAATACTCGAGTTCTAATACTGAAGTACTGCAGTTCGGATGCTGAAGTACTCGAGTGCGGATGCTAAAGTACTGCGCCCCCTTTGTTATTTGTTGGTGACAGCTCTCACGGGCAGTTGGTATTTGTCTGTCAGGTCATCACCCTCATTGATTGAGTATTCTGCCTGGGAAAGGTACAGCACATTATTCACCCATGTGTTTGCCTTGAACGATGGGGAAGTGGAAATATGCGCATTGTCACTCAGCCAATACCAAGTACTTGTATCAAGGAATGTGCCCTGATAGAATCTTGTCTTTCGCATCGGCAGGAAGATGCTGCGACCATTGGGGCCTGTCACGCGCCAGCCTTTCTTCTTTTCCTTATTCTGTGTAAACTCCCACGTACAGCTATTGATTAGCTCTGTTGCCTCTGCCGTCGTAGGCAGTCGCCAACCGCTGCCCCACTGCTTGGTGGCCATGTCTTCACTATCGGGAATCTTCACCTGGTCTCGACGACTGGGGAATCTGTAAAGGTCGCCCTCAATGGCTGCATCATAGTTGTTGGTGCTCAGGTTACAGGCAGCCCATTTCACGGAGAGCCCCAAGTCGATGGCTCCATCGATGGTGAACTGCTTCTGTAGGTTGGCATATTGCCTGCCAGCATTCTCCGTGTTTAAGTAAGCGCGGTAAGTATAGGTGCCAGGACTCAGGTGGCCTATACTGAACGAGTGTTGGACAGTGGGGTAGCTGCTGGTCACGACGTGTGGCGTTGAGTCGCCAGCCTTGGTAATTTCCAGTCCGCACGTATAGCCGGAGTTTTTGGCGAACTCGGCATCGTTGAGCGTCACGGTGATGGTGGCTACGCAATCGTCGCTGAGAGTAGCTTCGCTCAACTCATTGATGGTGAGCATGTTGACAGGACGAACATCGGCTATGACATATTCTGAGAGGCCGATCATTGTCGTAGTAGCCGTTTTCAGATAGGGACGGAAGGTATAGTTTACGTTATATTGCAGGCTGGGCACGGTGGCTTGGAACGTGCCGCCCGTGATACCTCGCATGGCTTCTACGGGGTATGTCCGGTTGATATAAGGCGTTTGGGTGCCGTTCTTCAGGACGGTCATGATGCCAGCTTCTTCGATGGTCTCTCCGTTCAGGTTGCCGACGGTAACATCGATGGTGAAATTCGCATCGAAGCTGTTGGCAGAGTAGTTGGAATAGCCGTCGAACTGGAGTGTGAGGCTGGCCTCGCAGCCGTATTCGTCTTGATAGTCACTGCATGCGCTGATTCCCATTGCCAAGGCAGCAAGCAATGGCCATGCGACGTTCGGAAAAAAAATATTGTGTTTCATCTTTTACGGTTTTTGTGAAGTGTGATACCAATGCCTACATGTAAGTCGCCATAGCGGCTGCCATTGTCGGGACCTTCCATCTTGCTGATGGCGGGAGTGTAGCCCACGGAGAGCAATAGTGCCTTATACTTGACAATGGCACCGATGTCGGCTGTCAGATAGCGGAAGGTGTGGGGCCTCAGACTGCGACCGTCGGTAGTAGTATAGGTGCCGGGACTGCTTTCTGCATAGCCTATGCCACCGAAGAGGTATAGGTAGTCGCACAGGCGTCCCATAACTCCGCCGGAAGCGCCGTAGGAGTAAGGATTCTCGAGACTTTTCACTGGCTGACTGCCTTCCACGATGATGTGCTGGTTTTTCAGTCCTCCCGAGCTGCTGCCGTGAGCATGAAAGCGCACGTAGCCTCCGAAATGCTTGCACACGCCCAGCATGGCTCCGAAGTCTTGGGTGCCGAAACCGTATTGAGCCAATGCAAAAACGTAGGTCTTAGGCGGCATCTTCTTGAGTGTGTAGTACCGGGAGAGAGACTGGCCAGGGGCGACACTCACCAAGTCGGAATGGCGGAAGTAGTGGTTGATGTCGTTCTCAACGACAATGTTATGCTCGCCTTGCAAGGTGAGCGTCAGGGGTACTTGCCCCTGTAGCTTGCCGTTGACCCACACGGTGGCACCGCGCTGGTCGCAGTCGACGGTGAGCTGGCCTTTCTGCTGCTCCTGCCCGTGGGCAGAGAGTGCGACGGTAGCGAGAATAACGGCTGTTATGATAGTCTGCTTCATATTTGTGATTGTATGGTTTCGTGAGCGATTAATAGATGCCTGACCCGTGGCAGAGGCTACAGGTCTTGTGTTTGTGTCCTACATATTTCATTTCATTGCAGATGTCACACCATTTCTCTTTTCCGGCAGAGCTACTGCCCAGATAAGTCTCGTGTGGCTCTTGTCCGGTGCCGTTACACACGCGGCAAGTCTTGCCTGAACCGCCTGAGGAGCTGCTCGACGAGCTGTTGCTTCCTCCGCCTACAGACGGTAGATCCTTGGCAAGCACACCATTCACCGAGCTGTTGTCAATCTTGTAGGTGTGGTTGCGCCCGCCGCTCCTTATCGACGAACGGGCAGCGCTGGTGCGCAGTGATGGAGCTGCCTGATAGGTGCGGCTGCTGTTGCTTCCCTGTGCCAGGCCGGCACTGATATTGCCGAGGGCATTGCTGATGGCAGCGGCAATGGCTTGCGACTGGGCGGCCTGCTCCTGTGCACGTTGGGCGGCCTCGATAGCTGCCACCTGGCGCTCGTATTCTTCTTGCTTGGCAATGCGGCTGTCAAGATCGGTGAGCGCCATATCGAGGTCATTCTTCATCTTCCTGTATCTGGGTAAGTTCTCGTTGAGCCAGTTGAGCCTGATTTCTGCATACAACTTACACTCTGCGGTGTTGTCGGTAGCAAGATAGTCGGAGAACAGGGCTGCGGCCTTGTTCCACTGGTCAAGGAACTTGTTGGCTTGGCGCTGAACGTCATAGCGCTCCTTGTAGTAGGCTGGATAGGCGTGAAGTGTCAAGTCGGTCAGCGCCACAGAGGTTTGAGCCAACTTGTCCTTGGCATCCATGCCCTGCTTGTAGTAGGCAGAGGCAAGGTAGAATTTTGCCCAAGGCTTGCTGCCCATGTCCTTGTCATTATTATAATAGGTGGCACACTCGTCGTAGCGCTCTTGATAATAAAGCTGTTCGCCGTCGTCAAGATAGACGGGGGAGTAATTGCGCCGGGAGTTGTAGAACTGCGGGTCTTCATCGGCATTGGGGCAGACGAGCCAATGGGGGTATTCGGCATCGTCCTGCTCCATGAAGATAATATCACCGAACACTGAGGGAATGCTGTCTTGAGGGTTGTCCAACATGAACGCCCCTTTGCGCATTACGCCATCGGCAGCCTGCTGGTAGCCCAGCACCACCTGATGACCATCCTTTAGGTCGTTGATTTGGAAGCCTTGCCTAACGCCATCATGCAGCCTGCGCCCATCACTGGTGAGCAAAGAGACGGCTGATTGTTGATCCTGACGGGCAGCCAGCAGCGAGGGGGTGCCTTCATGGTCGGAGAAAACTATCTCGTCGGTCGAGACACCACCCAGCAAGAACCCATGAAAATAGGTCACAGGGGCGTTGACGGTGGCTTGACGCTTACCGTCAAGGGTCACTACCACGGCCTCTTTCGCTGTAGAAGCAAGAAAGGCGCCACGGGTCTGAGGGTGATAGAGATGGAACGTCGCGGGGGCGTCCATCAGTTCGCTGTTCGCGGTGAATTCGTCGGTGCCTTCAGCCTGAATGGGGCAGTAGTAGCAGGTAGAGTAAACGGGTTCTACCAGCACCTTGCCGTCTTGGCCAGCTGCTCCGTATGTGTTCTGGCGCGACAATAGCGAATAGTACCAATAGTCGTCGGGAGCGACAACGATGGTCACATCCTTTAGCTGAAGCGACTTCTTCAGTTGCTGCATCTCCTTTTTGTGCTCTGTCTTGAGGTCGGCCAGGCAGAGACGCACTTCGCTCTGGGTAATAAGACCGTAGGGCGACAATGCCTCACGTGGCCGCTCGGCATAAGACGTAGCATCCTTGCGTACCTTGGCAGCTGCACAAGTGGCAGACAACACGGCAAAACAGAGAAGCAATCGGCAAAGAAAACTGTTTTGTTCCATTTTTTCTAATAATTATTTAATTGTTATACATTGAATGCAAAAGGCTGGGCAAAGGGGATGGTGTAATCATTCTCCGATTCCGAGTGCAAAGATAACGCATTTTTTTCTATTTACCTTAATCATTTGCAAAAAAAATGCTCCCCTTTCAGTCTCTCTGCCCTGAAAACGTTTCGTGGGCTGGCTATTTTCTGTCGGCCAGAACCATGCCGAGTATGATGAGGAGTGTGCCGAGAAGGAAGAAGGGCGTGACGTGCTCGTGGAGCAGGAGGGTGGCGACGATGATGGTGGACAGGGGGTTGACGTAGACGTAGCTGGTGGCAACGACGGCACCGAGCCTGGCGATGACCCACGTCCATGCCAGGAAGCAGACGCACGACGCGACGACGCCCAGGAACAGGAGGCAGGCCACTACCTGCGGCCGCAGCAGCACTCCGGCAGGCAGCGGCTGGGGGAAGAGCACGAAATAGGGGACGACGGTGAGCAGGCCGTAGAAGAACAGCTTGCGGTTGATGAACACGGGGTCGTATTTCTTGTTGGCGGGGATGATGAGCAGCGTGTAGACGGCCCAGCACAGGCAGGCGCCCAAGGCCAGCATGTCGCCGACGGGCGAGAGGCGGAGCACGTAATGGCCGTTGAGTATCACGGCGGCCATGCCGCAGGCGGCTATCAGCATGCCCACCGCCTGGAGGCGACTGAGGCGCTCTGACTTGTAGAAGAGGCCGACGAGCAGTGCCGCCACCAGCGGACAGGAGCAGACGATGAGCGACACGTTGGTCGTGTTGGTGTAACAGAGGGCCTCGTTCTCAGTGAGGAAATAGAGCGAACCGCCCGTGATGCCCAGGGCCGCCATCAGCCACTCGTCGCGCCATGAGCGGCACCGCCACCTGATGCCGCCCCTGACCAGCGAGTAGGCTACCAACAGCACGTAGGCTATGGCGAAGCGCAGGGCAAAGATGTGGGCCGACGTGAGACCACTGAGCAGAAGCAGCTTCGTGAAGACGAAGGTGCTGCCCCAGACGGCTACGATGACGAAGGCGACGACGTGGGAACACCCACCCCCAGTCCCTCCCGAAGGGAGGGGGGCTTGGTTACTCTTTCTACTTGAACCTGAGGTTACAGAACTATTTACGCTTTCTACTTGAATCTGAAATTGCAGAACTATTTAGGCTCCCCTCCCCTCGGGAGGGGCTGGGGGTGGGTGTTTCCCCTCCCCTCGGGAGGGGCTGGGGGTGGTTTTGAGATTTTGTGTGCAAAGTTACGGAAAAGTTCGTAAACGACAATGGATTTTGGAGAATTTAACACCCACCTCTTACCTCTCACCCCTCACCCCTCACCTCTCACCCCCTCACCTCTCACCTCTCACCTCTCACCCCTCACCCCTCACCTCTCACCTCTTACCTCTCACCTCTCACCCCTCACCTCTCACCTCTCACCTCTCACCTCTCACCCCTCACCTCTCACCTCTCACCCAATGGTCAATATTGTCCTATTTTTGGGTAATAATTTGAAACGCGGTGACAGATATTTGTGGTACCTTTGCACCGTCAAAACAAAAATACTAACTAATTTTACACTACGACGATGAAAAAGCTATTTCTTTCCGCGTTTCTGGCAGCAGGGCTTGCCGCAAGCGCTCAGACAAACAATGTGGAGGTGCAGTCGGGGCCGTTTGCTCCCGACTGGAGTTCGCTCTCGCTCTGGCAGTGCCCGGAGTGGTTCAAGGATGCCAAGTTCGGCATCTGGGCCCACTGGGGGCCGCAGTGCCAGGCTGGCGACGGCGACTGGTATGCCCGCTTTATGTACTACGAAGGCAGCGACCAGTACGACTGGCACGTGAGCCACTATGGCGACCCGGCCACCTTCGGACTGAAAGACCTCTGCAATGACTGGAAGGCTGAGAACTGGAACCCCCGGCAGCTGGTCGACCTCTACAAGAGCGTGGGTGCCCGCTACTTCATGGCCTTGGGCAACCATCATGACAATTTCGACTTATGGAACTCGCCCTACCAGGAGTGGAACTCGGTGAACGTGGGGCCGAAGAAAGACCTTGTCAGGGGGTGGAGCGATGCCTGCAAGCAGGCTGGCCTGCACTTCGGCGTGAGCATACATGCCTCGCATGCCTGGACGTGGCTGGAGCCTTCGCAGCTCTACGACGGCAACCTGACGAAGGCCGACGGCAAGGGCACCTGGTGGGAGGGACTCGACCCGCAGGAACTCTACGCCCAGAACCACGCCCACAGCACGGGCTGGAGCAGCAGCGGCACTATTCACAGCCAGTGGGACTGGGGCAACGGGGCCTGCCTGCCCTCGGAGGCCTACAAGCAGAAGTTCCAGAACCGTGTGCTGGAGCTGGTCAACGACTATCAGCCCGACATGCTCTACTTCGACGACACGGCCATGCCTTTCTACGGCTGCGACGACCAGATAGGCAAGAACATCCTGGCACATTATTATAATAAGAACAGTCAGGTGGTGGTGACGGGCAAGCAGCTCACCAAGGCGCAGAAGCAGTATATGCTCTGGGACGTGGAGCGCGGCATTCCCGACCGCATACAGGACGAGTACTGGCAGACCTGCACCTGCATCGGCTCGTGGCACTACGACGTGAACGTCTATAACCGCGGCGGCTACAAGAGTGCCCAGCAGGTGGTCGACATGCTCGTCGACATCGTCTCGAAGAACGGCAACCTGCTGCTCTCTGTCCCGGTGCGTGGCGACGGCACCATCGACGACAAGGAGGAGGCTATTCTTGCCGGCATCAAAGCCTGGATGGACGTCAACTCTGTCAGCATCTACGGCACCCGCCCCTGGAAGACTTTTGGCGAAGGCCCCCTGGCCGACGCTGCCAACCCGCTGAGCGCGCAGGGCTTTAACGAGGGCAACAACTACAGTGCCAAGGACGTGCGCTACGTGCAGCTGCCTTCGCCTTCGGGGAAGGCGGAGGAGGGAGTGCTCTATGCCACCGTCATGCGCTGGCCCACTACCAAGACCTTTACGTTCCAGAGCCTCGGCAAGAGTTCGGAATACTATAGCGGAAAGGTGAAGAGCCTGAAGCTCCTGGGTCATGGCGACGTGGACTATACGGAGGCCATCGACGGCCTGACGGTGCAGCTGCCCGACGTGAAGCCCAACGACATTGCCCCCGTGTTCGAGATTACCTTCGTTCCCGGCACCGACGCCCCCGCCACGCTGCAGGAGGTTATTGAGGGCTATGAGGAGCGACTGGCCGAGCTGACGCCCAGCAACAACACGGGCAAGTTTGGCAAGAAGGGGCTGGAGGCTTTTGCCCAGGCACTGGCCGATGCCCGACAGCATCTGGCCGACAGCGAGGCCAATCAGAAGGTGGTCATTGCCCAGCTGAACGAAGCCTACAAGACACTGCTCTCCGAAGGGCGCAACATGCCTGGCGAGCCTGCTACCGGCTATGAGGCCGACCTAACGACGGAGAAACTGGTTGAAGCCAGCAATTTCACTGCAGAGAAACTGGGCTACCGATTCGGAACACCCCAGAACTGGACGGTGGAGAACTTCACCGTCAAGATGAACAACGGCGACACGAAGAACGGCATCGACGCCTATCCCGGCTTCAACACCCTGATGCTCGGCGTGTGGCAGGGCGAGGAGGAGCAGCCCTACACCTGCGACCTGAGCAACGCCCGCATCTACCGCACCGTGCACCTGGCCCAGGGCACCTATTACTTCGGACAGCGATTAGAGAGCAGCTACCAGCCTTCCGACCGTGCCTACATCTTCGCCGCCGGCAAAGTGCTCGACACCAGCAATCTCGAGGAGCAGAGCATAGCCTTTGCACAAATGAACCAGAGCGAGACGGGCAAGCTCTTTGGCATCACCTTCTACCTGCCTGAAGAGCAAGACGTGGTGCTCGGCTTCCAGGCCGACCTGAGCTACGGTGCCACCCAGCAGGAGTTCCGAGTGAAGGAGGTGAGGCTGCTCAGCTACGGCAACGTGAACAGCAGTGCCCTCAACAGTCTCATAGAACGTGCCTGGCTCACCTTGGACCAAGTGAAGGTCAACGGCAACACCGGCTTCTACAAGCGCGAGGCCGTCGACGCACTGAAGACTGTCATCGAGCAGGCCGAGGACGTGGTCGAAGACGGCGTGAAAGAACAGATCGACGCTGCCTACGAGACCTTGCAGCAGGCCCTTGAGGACTTCCTGAAGAACGGCAAGAACGTGGGGGGTGCCCCTATAGGCTCAAACTACGAGGACATCACCATACAGACCCTGCACGAGGCGCAAGACTTTGCCCGCACCGAGGACACGCAGAACACCGGCCGCTTCGGAGCCGCCAAATACTGGACGGTAGAGAACTTCGGCTTCGACAACCAGGCCGGCATCGACAACAATCCCGGCTACGACTGCCTGCACCTCGAAGTGTGGTGGAACAGCAGTGCCTTTGCCGACCACGGCTACGACATTGCCAATGCACGTATCTACCAGAAGGCAGAGCTGCCTGCCGGACGCTACTACTTAGGCGCTGCCTATCCCGCCTTCGAGCCTAACGACGACAGCTATATCTTCGCCTCGGAGAGCATTCTCAGCACGGACGACATCCCAACCCAGGCTATTGCCTACGAGCAGGTAAGCGCAGCACCACGCGACGGCTCCTTCCGAGGCATCTTCTTCACCCTCGAAGAGCCGACGACTGTCTACTTGGGCTTTCAGGCCGATTTCAGCAACAGCATCACCAACAATGTCCGCGTGAAGGCCGTGAAACTGCTCTATTATGGCGAGATTACCTACAGCAAGCTCCAGGCACTCATCGCCTCGGTCAAGGAGCAGATGGCCGGCGTGAAAGTCAATGAGAACACCGGCTTCTACTCGAAGCAGGCATACGACCAGCTCTGCGATGTCGTCGGCACCGCTGCCAGCGTCGATGCCGCTGCCGACTACGACACCGTGAGCGAGGCCTACAACGCACTGAGCGAGGCACTGGCACAGTTCTTGCAGAATGGCCGTAACGTCGGCGGAGAGCCAGAGAAACTCGATGCCACCGACCTCACCGTCGAGAAGCTGCACGAAGCTACCCTGTTTGCCCGCGACGACGAGAGCGTGACCACCCGCTTTGCCAAGCCCAAGCACTGGACGGTAGAGAACTTCAGCATACCCAACGGCGGCGACGGTACCAAGCAGGGACTCGACAAATATCCCGGCTACGACTGTCTGATGCTCGGCATCTGGGGCGACCGCGACAATAATGAGGAGGGCGACCTGAGCAATGCCCGCATCTATCAGAAAGTGCAGCTCGATGCCGGCCGCTACTACTTCGGCAACACCTTCAATACGCGCTACAACCTCGGGCAGGCCTACCTCTTCGCTGCCGCCGAGCCGCTGCCCACTACCGACATCGAGCAGGAGGCCATAGCATGGCACTCGTTTGCCACGGGCGGCGACGACAGCAAGTATCAGGGCATCTACTTCACCCTTGACGAGCCTGCCGAAGTATGCCTCGGCTTCCAGGCCAATCTGGCCGACGGTGCCGGCGAGAAAGAGTTCCGTGCCGACAAGGTGCTGCTCTACGGCTATGGCATCGACACGGGCATAGAGACCCTCAGTCCTGCCGCCGACTGCCAGCGACCCTACTACTTCACGCTGTCAGGACTCCGGCTGCAGCAGGCACCGAAGCATGGCTTCTACATCCTGCGACAGGGAGGCCACACCCGCAAGCTACTTGCCAAGTAGAGGTGAAGTACCCACCCCCAGCCCCTCCCCTCGGGAGGGGCTGGGGGTGGGTGTTAAATTCTCCAAAAACGAGTGGGGTTTCACTTTTTTTTTGTATATTTGCCCCGAATTAGCTACTAATGAACTTAAAACTAAGGAATACAAAAATGAAAAAGATGATGAAAACAATGGGAAGAACGGCTGTGGCCATCATGCTGCTGTCGCTGGTTTCCGTGGCCGGACGGGCCGCAAATACAAAGAAGAGCGTGGCACAGGTGACCGACACCGTTACGGTGGATACGGACGTGGACTACATCGTGAACGGCGAGACACCTTTCGGCGACACGGGCTTGGTGAACATCACCAATACCGACCATGCCGTGCTCATCCTGAACAAGGTGAAGCCCTCGGCAGCCATCAAGCTGCTGGCCAAGCATGTGCAGATAAACGGTGCCAAGGCCGTGAACAACACCAACTGTCAGGTGAAGCTCTACAACCTGGGAGCAATCATCCTGCCCTACGGCAACTCGACGAAGGCCCTCACCTGCTTCACCGAGAAGAACTTCCTGGGCGACACCTGCAATGCTTACACCCTGGGAAACACGGGCGGCTACATGAACACGCTGACCGACAAGCTGCTGAACAACCGCATACGCTCGTTCAAGCTGAAGCGCGGCTACATGGTCACCTTCTCGCTGCGTAAGGAGGGGCGCGGCTACAGTCGCTGCTTCATTGCCGCCGACAAGGACTTGGAGGTGAGCGAGCTGCCCGCCCTGATGGACCAGAAGATCTCGTCATACCGCGTGTTCAAGTGGTACGACGCTGGCAAGAAGCAGCTGGCCAACGACCTGACCACCACGACGCTGGCCGCCCTCAACGTGCAGAGCAGCTACACCTGGAGCGAAGGCAAGAGCATGGCTCCCGACTATGAGTGTGTGCCCAACCACATCTACGAGGATTATCCCTCGTCGGCTGCCATCGGAAAAGCCACCTGGTCGCCCCACAGCAAGAACAACAACGAACCCAAAAACTCGTCGGACGACCACCCACAGGATCTCACCACTATTCTGAACAACTGGGAGAACATGATGCGCACTGGCTTGCGCCTCTGCTCGCCGGCCTCGTGGGACGGCAGCGACTACTGGAACGCCACCGGCTTCCTGGCCGAGTTCATGGACTCTATCGATGCCCGTGGCTGGCGCTGCGACATCATCGACCTGCACTGCTACTGGGCCGAGAGCAGCTTCGGCAACATTGCCAACTGGGTGAACAAGTACAAGCGTCCCGTCTGGATCTCGGAATGGTGCTGGGGTGCTTCCTGGAACAACAACGGTGCCTTTGCCTCTGGCGTGACGCAGGCACAGGTGAAGACGGCCCTGCAGAGCATCTGCACCAAGCTGAACGGCTGGAACTACGTGGAACGCTACTACTACTGGAACGGCGAGCGCGAAATATCGCGTCTCTATACGGGCGGCAAGCTGACCCCCGCCGGCGAGTACTATGCCGCGATGAACTCAGGCGTGGGCTACAACGGCAAGTACGACTTCGTGCCTACCACGCCGCGACTGTATGGCCCGACGAAGTTCAAGACAGCCTTCAATTCCGGCACCACACAGCTTAGCTGGTACGATGCCAACGGCGAGCTGAACCAGCTGATGGAGATACAGAAGAAAGACGAGAACGGCACCTGGGTTGTGATAGACACCATCGCGCAGAAAGAGGAGGCGGCATCCTATACCTACATCATCAAGAACGACAGCGAGGAGTCGGTCTACCGCCTGCACCTCGTCGACCTCAATGGCAAGGAGTACTACACCAATGACGACCTGAACGTGGGCGACGGCGTGGTGGTCGACGACAAGATCTACTATGCAGGTGGCAACATCTTCGCCAACGGCGAGTTCGACCTGGGCTTCACTGGCTGGACCAATGGCACTGGCAAGGAACTCGCCGAGCCGCAGTTCCAGGTGGTGGGCGACGGCGGCTACAAAGGCGGCAGCTATCTGCAGGCACACACCACGGGGTCTATGAACGGAGTGCAGTCGGTGAAGCAGTTGGTCGAGCTGCAGCCCGGACAGAACTACGTGCTGCGCATAGCTCTCTGCAACAGTGGCAACTCGCGGTTTGCCCTCTCTACCGACGGCATCTCGCTCTCGAAGGTGGTGCGCCAGTTTGACCAGACAACAGACTGGAACTTAGAGACCATCACCTTCAATGCCGACACCTACTCAAAGGCTCTGCTTGCCCTCT
>CAJONO010000180.1 GCA_905235905.1 uncultured Prevotella sp. | reverse complement strand
CCGTCGCCGCGAACGTATGTTGATTCTGAGTGGCCGTTTCGACCGCCTGCCCTATCGGCAGTATGAGATTACCGACCAGTGGGACCTTGGCGGCGACGGCAAATGCTTCTGGGGATTCGCCCCAGACGAAGAATGGTTCATCAGAGCCATGCGCAAATGACAATGATTTCCTCCCTCGCACCGCCCTCTGCGTTGCGGGGGATTTTTCTGCTCCCACGTGTGGCAGCGTCGTTAACATTTTCGTATCTTTTATTATCATATTTGTCTCTTTTTTTTGTTTTTATCTTCTATACGTCGTTCTCCAGCGCTGCCTGCTGCATCCTGCTGATCTGGCGTCTCAGCTTTAGGTTCTCGCGGAGGAACTCACCAAGGCCCGTCAGCAGCTCCGCGTTGCGCCACCTATAATATAATAAAGTAATGACGAGGCCGATGATGACCACGACCACGGCGACGGAGAGGGCTACTGTGAGAATGAATGTCGTTTCCATCATGTTACTATTTACGATTTGATTTCCAGTGGCAAAGGTACGGCGAAATGCTGACAGGGGTGTGTACTACGCGGAAAACAATGTGTACTATACGGAAAACTTTGTGTACTATGCGGAAAAAGTGTGTACAAACGGGATGAAACGCGATGGAATCGGGAAAAAATGCGTACCTTTGCAGCGAATTATAAAACATCAGCGCAATGAAGAAACTTATTTTGATTGTTGCCCTACTGGCCCTGACAGCAGCCTGCACAGACCGAGCTGGTCGTGTGGTCGGCGGTTTTCCCGCCGACAGTATCTACACATGGGAGAACATCCGCCAGTACATTCTGGAGGAGCCGGACCATGCTTTCGCAATGGTGGACACCGCCGAGACGGTAGGCGCGGTCGACGCGAACTTCGCCAACTGGATGCGGGCACAGATACACTTGGCGAAGGACACGAAGGACGACATCGGCAAGGCACGCGATTACTGCATGAAGGTGCTGGACAGCCAGAATCCTGTGGCCGACAGCCTGCAACGTGTAAAAACCTATCAACTGCTGGTGATTATGGACAGCAAGAGTCCCGAGACCTATCAGGATGCCATCAGCTATGCCATCGAGGGTGCCCGCATCTCTCACGAAAACGGCTGGACAGGAGAGGAGGCAATGTTCTACTTCACTGCCGGAGAGACCATGGAGAAGGTACAGGCGGGCAGCGGCACCGAATACATGGACCGGTCGCTGGACCTGTTCCGCAAGAGCCGCAACCCGCAGGCCCTCCCCATGTTCTCCTCCTACTTGGGCAACGTAGCCCGTTTAGCCATAGAGCACGAGGACTACGCCCGCGCCGAGCAGCTGACGCAGGAGCGGGCGCAGGTGGTGGACCGTCTCGAAAAGGAATACACCACCGCCCCCACGGGCTATGTCGACCAGCAGCGCGCCTACGTCTATAGCATCCTGGCCTACTGCCAGTATCAGCTGGGCGACAAGGCCGCCGCCCGCAGCAGTGCCCAGGCCTTTGAGAGCACCAAGTCGGCCAGTCTGCCGGAGCATCAGAAAGACATCCTGACCTATTACATTCTCTCCGGCGATGCCCAGAACGTGAACCGGATTTGCGCCGTCCTGGAACCCTACTACCGCGAAAACAAGGACACCATTTCCACCCAATATGCCAATCTGCTGATGAACTATGCCGAAGGTCTGGACAAGACGGGCCGAGGCCATGAGGCATACAGCCAGTTGCTTCGCTATACGGTACTGTCCGACAGTCTGGTGCAGCGCGAACGTCGCAGCGAGACGTTGCAGTATGCCCAACAGATGAAGATGCAGGAGAAGGAACTGCAACTGAAGGACGAGGAGGCGAAAACCCGCCTCCAGCGCGTCATGCTCGTCGGTGCCGTCATCATCATCCTGCTCGTCCTCTGGCTGCTCTGGCGCTCCTATAAATATAATAAGGTGCTGGCGGCCAAGAACCGCGAACTGTTTGCCGAGGTGCAGCAGCGCGAACAGGCCGAGACGGAAGAGCGTGCGTCGCGGTTTGCCCGCAATGACCTCACCGCCACGCAGAAACTCTATCTGCGCATCTGCCAACTGATGGAAAAGGACAAACCATTCACTAACGCCGAACTGAGCCGCGAGGAACTTGCGCAGCAGTTGGGCACGAACTACAAGTATGTGGCCGACGCCATCCGCGAGTGCAGCGACGGCATGACCATCACCGACTTCCTCAATCACTACCGACTTGGCTATGCCGCCCAACTGCTGGCCACCACCGACGATGCCGTCACCCTGATTGCCGACCTCGCAGGCTTCAACAACCGCAGTTACTTCAACCGCCTCTTCCGCGAGCGCTATAAACTGACTCCCTCAGAGTACCGCAAGGTGGCGAAGGAGAAGACATATCAGTAAGAAGTCTGCATGCCTGTGGCCTGACGCCTGCACAGTTTAGGGCCAATGACCACTAAGCAAACGGGAACCGTGGCTTTACGCATAATTCGGTAGCCAATGACTTCCTGAATTGTCAACTGCGCGTTGCATTTCGTGGTAACAGATTGCGCCGAGGGTAACGGAAAAGTTTAAATTTCGTAAAAACCGCGTAATCCGTAGCTGGTTTTTGCACGTTTTCGGAAAGAAATGAGTAAATTTGCGCTCAAATCAGACAAATTAGTAATTAGTAAATTGTTTAATCGTAAATTATTATGGTAAATTACAAGGATTTGGGTCTCGTGAATACCCGCGAGATGTTTAAGAGAGCAGTAGCCGGTGGCTACGCCATTCCCGCTTTCAACTTCAACACGATGGAACAGATGCAGGCTATCGTGATGGCTGCCGTAGAGACAAAGTCGCCCGTCATCATGCAGGTGTCGAAGGGTGCCCGCAACTATGCCAACGCTTCTATCCTCCGCTACATGGCCGAGGGTGCTGTGGCTTACGCTAAGGAGCTGGGTTGCGCTCATCCTGAGATTGTGCTTCATCTGGACCACGGCGACAGCTTCGAGCTCTGCAAGGACTGCATCGACATGGGCTTCTCGTCGGTGATGATCGACGGTTCTCACCTACCTTACGAGGAGAACGTTGCCCTGGCCAAGAAGGTGGTTGACTATGCTCACCAGTTCGACGTGACTGTCGAGGCCGAGCTGGGTGTGCTGGCCGGTGTCGAGGACGAGGTCAGCGCTGCTGAGTCTCACTATACCAAGCCCGAAGAGGTCATCGACTTTGCTACCCGCACGGGCTGCGACTCGCTGGCTATCTCTATCGGTACTTCTCACGGTGCCCACAAGTTCACTCCCGCACAGTGTACGCTCGTCAACGGTGTGCTCGTTCCGCCTCCCTTGGCATTCGACATCCTTGCCGAGATTGAGAAGAAGTTGCCCGGATTCCCCATCGTGCTCCACGGTTCTTCCTCAGTACCTATGGACGAGGTGAACACCATCAACCAGTTCGGTGGCAAGCTTGAGGCAGCTATCGGTATTCCCGAAGAGCAGCTGCGTAAGGCCGCCAAGAGCGCTGTCTGCAAGATCAACATCGACTCCGACTCGCGTCTGGCTATGACCGCTGCCATCCGCAAGCACTTGGCTGAGCATCCCGGAGACTTTGATCCTCGCCAGTATCTGAAGCCCGCCCGCGAGAACATGAAGAAGATGTACATCCACAAGATTGTGAATGTGCTCGGTTCTGACGGCAAACTGGCTCAGTTAGACTAATTGTCTGTACTCTCGTACATATCTTTGAAATAGGGGAGCCACACGCAAAGCCTCATGTTCTTGATGGTTGGGTGTGGTTCCCCTTCTTCTTTTCTTTCTCATCCTTGAATGTCTTCAAACGGGCCAATGTTTCACGGCGAGGTAATGCTGTTTGGAAATTCGTGCCAAACCATCGCCTAATTCAGCCTGAATTTGAAGACAATTCGGCCTGAATTACGGCCTAATTCGGTATGAGTTATAACTAACTGACAATCAGCTCGTTAGACAATCGTTCGCTGATGCGTGAAACATTGAACTACAGGAACAGCCCCGACGAACTGTTAGAAGAGTTCATCGGGGCTGTTGGGCGTTGTTGGGGAGCTATGAATTTCCCCTGATGCTATATGCTATTCCTCTTTCTTTTTTGGAGCAGCCTTTTTCTTCGGGGCTGCAGCTTTCTTGGGTGCAGCTGCCTTTTCAGCCTTCGGTTCCAGCTTTTCGAGCTTAGCCTTCAGTCGGGTAATCTCCTTGTCCTTCATCTCGATTTCGTCACCCTGGTTGCGGATGGTGGTGAGCAGCGAGTTCAGTTCCTCGTTGTCAATCTCCAAGGGATAGAGAGCGTTCACTCTGTTGATGAAGTCGCCCAGAATGTTCATATAGTTGGTGAAGGCATCGAACGGTCCGCTGTAGATACCACGGTCGAGTCCTACGTTCGAGGGCTTCGTGGTCATGAATCGGAAGTTGTTGCTGGCCTGCAGGTAGTCCCAATCCTGGTTGATGCGCGGATCGTTGGCAATCAAGAGGCGGTCGGCCACACTGTAGAGCTTGTTAAAGGCCTCGCGCTGCATGGCGTTGCCCAACCAGCAGGAGCAGTCGCGCTCCTCGTCGACCCACGACAGCGTGTCGGGTACGTCAATCTGACCGACGCTCTTCACCTTCATGCAAATCTCGGTAGGCGTTGAGAAGGTGATGCCCTTTGCCTTGGCGCAGGCGGGCAGTGCGTGGATGAAGTCGAGGATATTACTGCTGAGGGGCTGTGCGATACCCAGTGCCGAGAGTTCCATGAAGATATTGATAATCTGCTCTTCCTCGGGCAGACGGGCGATGCGGTCGATATAGGCATCGGCGAAGAGGGGATAGCCGTCCCACTCCGAGTTGTTGAAGCGCAGCGAGATGTCGTCACTGAGTTCTACGTCGCGCAGCAGCAGCTTCAGCGAGGGAGCCATATTGCAGTTGTAGACGTAGTGGGGCGACTTCCAACCCAACACGTGCTTGGCACCCTCGGTGAGCATGCCCTTGAAGCCCAGGGCTGCAATCTGTGCGCCGATGTCGTCGCTGTAGATGAGCGACGAGTTGCGGGCCACCTTCGGCTCCTGTCCGAAGTACTCCTTGATCTTCTGCACCTGCTTCTTCATGTCGCGGGCGAAGCTTTGCTCGTTGGCCAGTGAGGAGAGGCCGTGACTGTAGGGCTCGGCGAGGAACTCCACGCAGCCAGTCTCGTTCAGCTCCTGCAGCTTCTCCAATACCTGCGGAGCATGCATCTCAAGCTGCTCGATGCCCGTGCCCGAAAGAGAGAAAGCCACCTTGAAGTACTGGCCATTCTCCTTGATCATCTGGAGCAGGGTGTTCAGCGCGGGCATGTAGCTGCGCTCTGCAATGTCGCTGATGCTACGCTCGTTCTCGTAGTCGTCGTAATAGTAATGGTCGGTACCGATGTCGAAGAAACGGTAGCGCTTCAGATGGATAATCTGATGTATCTCAAAATATAAGCAAATTGTTTTCATAATTCTAAATTTTCGATATTACGTTATTTCGATATTGCGTTATTACGATATTGCGTTATTACGTCTCATGGGTTTAAGCCTGCTCCCAACCGAGTGTGCGGCGATAGAGTGTCCGTATCCAGCGTCCAACCTTCTCCCAGGTAATCTGGTCTACCTCGTTCTTGCCTTCCTCTTTGAGGTACTGGAAGAGCGATTCGTTGGTGCAGATCGAGTAGATGGCATCGGCCAGGGCGTGAATGTCCCAGTAGTCTACCTTGATGCAGTTGTCCAGAATCTCGGCACAGCCCGACTGCTTTGAGATGATAGAGGGCGTTCCGCACTGCATAGCCTCAAGCGGAGAGATGCCGAACGGTTCGGATACCGAAGGCATCACATAGACGTCGGAGGCTTTCAGACACTCGTAAACCTGCTTGCCGCGCATGAAACCGGGGAAGTGGAAACGGTCGGCAATGCCGCGCTCGGCAGCCAGATAGATCATTGCATCCATCATATCGCCCGAACCAGCCATACAGAAACGCACGTTGCGGGTGCGGTGGAGCACCATGTTGGCGGCCTCGACGAAGTACTCAGGGCCTTTCTGCATGGTGATACGACCGAGGAACGTCACCACCTTCTCCTTGCCTGTGTGGTCGGGACGTGGAATGGCCTGATACTCATCGGGCAGGGGATAGACGGCGTTGTGTACGGTGAAGCACTTGCGCGGATCCTGATGATACTGGTTAATGACCGTCTGGCGTGTCAGCTCACTGACGCACATGATGCAGTCGGCATTGTCCATACCGTTCTTCTCAATGGAGTAGACGGTGGGGTTCACCTTGCCGCGAGAACGGTCGAAGTCGGTGGCATGCACGTGTATGCACAGTGGCTTGCCGCTCACTTGCTTGGCGTGGATGCCGGCAGGGAAGGTGAGCCAGTCGTGGGCATGAATAATGTCGAACTCCTCCGTGCGGGCCACAACGCCGGCAATAATCGAGTAGTTGTTGATTTCCTCATGCAGGTTGCCGGGATAGCCGCCGGCAAACTCCATCGCACCGAGGTCGTTGACGTTCATGTAGTTGAAGTCGGCATAGAGATGCTCCCGGCACTTGAAATAGTAGTCGGGATCCATGATGTTGCCCACGCGCTGCTTCACGTAGTCGTAGTCTACGTCGCGCCAGGCAATGGGCACGGCGTTCATAGCTACGATGCGGCAGGCATGCTGGCTCTCATCGCCGAAGGGGTGGGGCAGGCAGAGCACCGTCTCGATGTCGCCCTGAGCCTTCAAGCCTTCAGATATTCCGTAGTTAGCGGTGGCGAGTCCACCGAACACGTGAGGAGGATACTCCCATCCAAACATTAATACTTTCATAGTCGTCCCTCCTTATTTTTGATATGAATACTTT
>CAJONO010000179.1 GCA_905235905.1 uncultured Prevotella sp. | reverse complement strand
GTCTATCGTTACTTTATGCTTAGAACCCGCCATCGCGAAACCTTGGATCAGAACCGCGAATATGCAGACATGCTTCACTCGCTGAAGCAACGGACTCAGCCCAGTATCCTCGACACTGATATTGCCCACAAGTTCCACGAACTATCGTCGCAGGACAGTCATCCCACGGCAGAAGACTGGCAGGCACTTCGCAATGCGATAGACCGCCAACATCCCCAGCTCTTTGCTACCCTACAACAGCAATATGCCGAACATCAGCCCGACCAGACACTGACAGAGCAGGAGCGTCACGTCATCGGCCTCATCGTCATCAAGTGCAGTCCCTTACAGATGTCCGTCCTCCTCATTACTTCCAAGCCCAACGTCAGCAACCTTCGCCGCCGTCTTTACAACAAACTAACAGGAAAAGACGGCAGCAGCACAGATTTAGACCAATATATTGCAGAAATGTGTGAGTTTTTTTGTACCTTTGCACCGTCATTTTAATTGTTGGGACAAATGCTACACAGACTGGTATTGACGTTGATGCTGATGGTTGGGGCGTTGCCGGCGCATGTAAACGCTGGCACTAAGGACGGCTTCTCCATCGTTGGCGTGTGGATGCTGAAGAGCGAGACGGCACCCGACGGAAAGGTGACGCCCTCGATATACACACAATACACGAGGTGCAAGATTTACGATGCCGACAGCACCTACTACACCGTCCAACTCCATGCCGTGGGCGACGATATGATGATCATTGCCCATGAGATGGGGCGCTACCGACTGAACGACTCCATCTATATGGAGCGTGACCGCGTGATGCCCTTCACGCTGATCGACGATACGACCTTTGTGACTGAGTTCGAGGGCTATCAGGAAACGATGGTGCGCTCGGAAACGATGACCGAGGAGCGCAAGCAGGAAATTCGCGACCTGGTGCGCAAGTATCCCGACGAGGCAGATGCGCTCGTGAAGCATTTCGTGCTTTCCACGACGGAGCGGAAGCTGAAGGCCGAGAACAAGGTCTTCCTATACATTATTATATTACTGGTGATGGTGGCAGCCGGCATCGGCGTGTATGTCTACCTATTGCGGAAGCGCAAGCAGGAGATTGAGCGGAAGCTGACACAGATTGAGGAGGCCAACGCCCTGCGACCCGAAGTGGTGGCCGATGCCATGAGGCAGGTGGAGGCAGAGTTCTTCCAGTCGGAGTATTACCTGACGCTGCGTCGCCGTATCGAGGCGGGCGAGAATATCATGCCGCAGGAATGGAAGGAACTGGATCGCCAGCTGAAGGTGGTCTATCCCAACTTCAGCAACAGTCTCTACGGACTTCACAATCTCTCGCCCACGGAATACCAGGTGTGCATGTTGCTGAAGATTCGCACCAAGCCCATAGAGATAGCTGCGGTATTGAACAAGGAGAAAAGCACCATCAGCAGCATCAGAACCCGACTGTGCAAGAAGGTGCTGGGCAAGGAAGGCAGCGGAAAAGACTGGGACGAGTTTGTTCTGTCGCTGTAAAATGTTATCTGTTTCATATACAAGAAGTTACACAGTGTTTGCGAACTTTTTGCGAACTCCCTTTTTACAGTATGAGACGAATGCGAACTATTTGTCAACCGAAATATTTGGCGGGAAGGCAAGAAGTTTGTACCTTTGCGTCGAAAAAACAACGTAAAACCAAACTCCGCAATGAAAAGATTAATTGTTGTAGCATTTGCTATCGCATTGAGTGTGTCGGCACAGGCACAGCAAGTGAAGTACACCGTAAAAGGTGTGAGTAATGACAACGGCAAGACAGTCTATTTAGAAGACCGCCTGACATCGACAGCGGTGGACAGTACCATCGTGACCAAGGGCAAGTTCGCCTTTAAGGGTCAGGCCGACAAGGATGCCATCTTTGGCATCACCTTTGACCAGAAAGACTGGCGCAGTTGGCGGATGCTGTTCTTCAACGACAGCAAGCCCGTCAGCGTCAATATGAACGACAGTACGCTGAAAGGCTCGCCACTGAACGAGCGGCTGGCCTACTATAATAAGGAAATCAATGGCCTTCCGAGCAGCTATTATCCTAAACGTCGGGGTGAGATGACGAAGAAAATGTTCGACGAGGAGCGCGAGAGCCTCCTGCCTGCTGCACTCATCGTGGAAGGCCAAAGATGTTTTGGGACAAAAAGATTGATTAGCATGCTGGAAGAGAAACCCGCATACGCCGAGCATCCAAAAGTCAAACAATATGAGAAGACCTTGAGGTGGATGGCTACGGGAAATTATGTCGTGAAGCCGGGCAAAACTGATGAACAGAAAGCTGCCGACAAGAAAGCCAAGGATGCTTTCATAGGTCAGCAGTTCACCGACTTCGGGATGGCCGACACCATCGGGAAGATGCACAAGCTGAGCGAGTTTGCCGGGCAGGGTCGCTGGGTGCTCGTCGACTTCTGGGCATCGTGGTGCGGCCCCTGTCGCAGGGAGATGCCCAATGTGGTGGCTGCATACGAGAAATTCCACGAAAAGGGTCTCGATATGGTTGGCGTGTCGCTCGACGGACAGAAAGAACCGTGGGTAAAGGCCATCGAAGCCCTGAAGATGCCTTGGACGCACCTATCCGATTTGAAGGGCTGGAAGTCGATAGTCCACGACCTCTATACCGTCATCGCCATCCCCGACAACCTGCTCATCGACCCGCAGGGCAAGATCGTGGCCCGTAACCTCAGAGACGAAGAACTGCACAGCAAGCTGGCAGAGATATTCGGAGAGTGAGTATAATTATTCATTTTGGGGCTTTGCGAAAACACGCTTGAAATTCATGCTGAATTACGAGGGAATTAAGCCCAAATTGTCGTGTAATTCAGCATGAATTGCAACGTAATTCAAGACAAATTATAACATGCTCAGAATCAGCGTTTTAGAGCATTCGTTAAAGTGGATATTTATTCACAAGCAATCGTTTCTTAAGTAATGATAAAAAAATAACTTGGTACAAATGAATAAAGTTACAGACCCCACCCCTGCCCCTCCCCTTGAAGGGAGGGGAGTGC
>CAJONO010000178.1 GCA_905235905.1 uncultured Prevotella sp. | reverse complement strand
GACATGAGTTTCGACACGTTCTTCATAGACCCCTACGGCGATGTGATGCCCTGCAACGGCACGAAGGACAAGGAGGTGATGGGCAACCTGAACCGACAGACATGGGACGAGCTATGGTCGTCGCCGGAGGCCGAGAAAGTGCGTAGGAAAGTGAGGTGCTGCGACCGAAACTGCTGGATGATCGGCTCGGTATCGCCAGCCATGCACAAGTATATCAAGACGCCGATGTGGTGGGTGGCTAAGCACAAGCTGAAGTCGCTGCTGGGCATGAAGTACTCTATGTACGAACTGCCTGTCTGCTGTGACTATCGCGATGGGAAGGTGACGAAGGAGGAGCTGGACAAGCTCTCTACCTGCGACATGAATGCCGTGATAAACAACGGCCTGTCGGAGGACTCGAAGGAGGCACTGAAGGGCCGTCGCGGCGAGGACATTGTGAATGCCGATGTGGCCTCGCAAGGATATGAAGCAACGAAGGCCGAGACGGAAAGAGAAATAGAAATCAAATAGTTCTTGGGAAAGAAAGAACGCTGAGAAACAGAACCTTATCGCCCTCTTTGTGATGAATAAATATTCATTCTTATGAAGCTGTAAACTCGCTGATTTACAGTGTGTTATAATTCGGTTCAAATTGCGCTCCAATTCGTGCTGAATTACACGACAATTCAGGCTCGATTGCATCGTAATTCAGCATGAATTTCGAACGTGTTTCCGTAAAGCCATAAAATGCATGGTTATGCAAATCCTACCCATTATTTTTGGCGTTTTCCTGTGAGAGTCAGCCAAAGGGCAGAAAGCAGTGAGAGCAATATGATGCTGGCATATTGCAGAAATTCGTAGATGCTGGTTAATACTTTGCGCATGATTGGGTGCAAAGGTAATTCTTTTTTTTGAAAAACAAACAAAAACAGATGAAAATAATAGTGACGGGAACTCGTGGCGTTCCGAATATCATGGGTGGTGTGGAGACGCACTGCGAAGAACTGTTTCCGAGAATAGCCTCGAAAGGCTATGACGTGACAGTGATTCGGAGAAAGAGCTATGTCCACGATGCGCTACAGGAATGGAAGGGGGTGAAGCTGGTGGATGTGGAGACGCCGAAGAAGAAGTCGTTCGAGGCCATTATCCATACCTACCGGGCCATCAACCGCGCCAAAAAGCTGGGGGCTGACGTCGTGCATATCCATGCCATAGGGCCTGCACTGCTGGTTCCCTACGCCAAGCTGTTGGGTATGAAGGTGGTGTTCACCCACCACGGCCCCGACTACGACCGCGACAAATGGGGCTTTGCAGCCAAGGCGATGCTGAAATTAGGCGAACGGATGGGCTGCATGTTTGCCGACCACGTGATTGTTATCAGCGATGTGATTCGGAAACTGATTGCCGAGCGATGCGGCAGGACCGAGAACGTACACCTTATTTATAATGGAGTGCCTGAGCCTGAGATTTGTGACTATCCAGAGTACTTCGAAGAGCTGGGCATCGAGAAGGGGAAATATATCTTAGGCATGTGCCGTTTTGTGCCAGAGAAGCATCTGCATGACTTGGTGGAAGCATACGCACGTTTGAAGGCTAAAGGTTCGCGGTTGACAGATTTCAAGCTGGTGTTGGCGGGCGACACTGATTTTGAAGATGAGTATTCAAGGGGGGTGAAGCAAAAGGCGCGTGAGAGTGGGGTAGTGCTAACGGGGTTCATTCGTGGCAGGAAACTCCATTCCTTGCTGACAAACGCGCTGTGCTACTCGTTGCCATCATCGCACGAGGGACTACCCATCGCCCTGTTAGAGGCCATGAGCTATCGGTTGCCTGTGGTGACCTCGGCCATTCCGGCCAATCTGGAAGTGGGACTGCCAGAAGAGTGCTATCATGAGGTGGGCGACATAGCTGCTCTTGCTTCTAAAATCGGAGCTATTGCGAGTCAGCCTCTGCGGCGCATCGACTATGACATGAACAAATACGACTGGGATGCCATAGCAGGACAGGTTTCAGGCATCTATAGAACGCTAACATGAATTCCACACATATTTTTTAGAATAAGACACAGGCTTACACCATTTTTGGATGGAAAAAATCCGGTCGCCATGCTCAAAGACATTGGCGACCGGATTTTTATGTTTCAATTAAACATATTTCTTATGCTTATTTGAGAAGTCGCATCACCTTCTTGAAGTAGTTGTTGGTCGCTTTGACGCTATAGCGAGGACCACCGTTCCATGAGCGTATTGCTCGTTCTACATTGTTTGTCTTGTTGTGTTGCGACTGAATCAGAAGGAACATTTCTTTTGATTTCTCGACACTGTAGCGGTCGTCCATCGAAAAGCGCTTACCACTCTTTCTTTTCTTCAGAATCTCGTTGCATTCCTTGACGAGAATCGGAGTGATCTGCATCGCGCCTACCGAGTTCCCACTCACGGCACGGGCGTTTCCTTCGCTTTCTACTTGAATGATGGCCTCCATGATGGGGGTCCAGTCAAATGCAGCTGAGCTGTTGCTTCCTTTTGTGGCTGCCAAGGCTGCCATCGGAATCAGTGACAGAAATGTCAGGCTCAAGCATGCTTTCTTCACTAATTTCTTCATAGCTTTTATTTAGGGCTTTCTCGTCACGAGAAGCGTGTTATCCGCTGATTTTCGTCTGCAAAGGTACGATTATTAATTGGAACAGGAGCTTGGAGGCAGAATTTTGTGTACGAACACACCTGATTTCTTGACATGGCTCAATTATTGCGTTCAGTGATGGTTTTTGAAGAGAATTGCGTTAATCTTCTGAAAAACGCCTCGTAATCGCTTTGATATGTCAGTAATTATTTGTAACTTTGCCGACACTCAAATAATTACAAATCAATAAATCGAAACTGTTTATGAAACGACTTTTTTCAATGCTTCTCGTTGGGGCCCTTTCGGTGTCGGGTGTTCAGGCTGCCAGCGAAGTGCCTCTCTTGGGTAACATCCTTTCGCGTCGAATCACTTCGCTCGAAGGTCAGTGGAACTATATTGTCGACGTGCAGGAAGAGGGCTATTACGACTATCGGATGAACCCCACTCGTTGGGGCTTTTTCCTCAATGCGAAGCCACAACGGCCCGAAGACCTGATAGAGTATGACTTCGACAAGGCGCCTACCATGGCTGTTCCCGGCGACTGGAACACGCAGGACGAGCGGCTCTTCTTCTATGAAGGCACCGTATGGTTCAAGCGGAATCTTCCGCCAGTCGAGAAGAAAGAAGGACGCAGGACGTTGCTCTATTTCGGGGCAGTGAACTATGACTGCCGCGTCTATGTGAATGGCAAGCATGTGTGTCATCATGTGGGTGGTTTCACACCGTTTAATATCGATGTGACCGACGTGCTGAAAGACGATGGCAACTTCCTGATTGTCAAGGTTGACAACAAGCGCCACCAGGACAATGTGCCCACACAGATTTTCGATTGGTGGAACTATGGTGGCATCACCCGCGATGTCTGGCTCGTCGACGTGTCGTCGACCTATATAGAAAACTACTCGTTGCAATTGGAGAGACAAGCTGAGAAAAAAGGCAAGGAACGCAGAATAAGCTTCACACTGAACCTGAACCAACGGCAGGCCAACCAGGAAGTGACGCTCGCTTTGCCCGAACTGATGGGGAAAAAGAAACTCACCCTCAGCACCGATGCCGAGGGACGCGTCGGCACTTCGCTGACCGTTGCCAGCAAGAAATTGCAACTTTGGTCGCCGGCGTCACCACGTCGCTACCGCGTAGAACTGACTTGTGGCGATGAGACCATCATTGATTCTATTGGCTTCCGTACCATCGAGACACAGGGTAAGAAAATCCTGCTCAACGGCGAGCCGATTTTCCTGAAGGGCATCAGCATGCACGAGGAACGCCCCTATGGCGGCGGTCGTGCCAACGGTGCCGCCGATGCCCGCACACTGCTGTCCTGGGTCAAGGATCTGGGGTGCAACTTTGTGCGTTTGGCCCATTATCCCCATAATGAATATATGGTACGCGAGGCTGAGCGCATGGGCATCCTCGTTTGGAGCGAGATACCCTGTTACTGGACTATCTCATGGACCAACGAGCAGACGTTCAAGAACGCACAGCGACAGCTGACCGACATGATTCGCCGCGACCAGAACCGTGCCAATATCATTATTTGGTCGATAGCCAACGAGACCCCTCACTCAGCCGAGCGTGACCAGTTCCTGGGGCGTATGGCCCAGTATGCGCGTACGCTCGACAACACCCGCCTTATCTCAATGGCCATGGAGGTGACGGGAGCCTCTAACTACAAGAACCGTTTGCAGGACAACATGCACCAACATGTCGATGTGGTCAGCTTCAACCAGTATATTGGCTGGTATCGCGACGTCAACGTTGCTCCGAAAATGGAGTGGGAGGTGCCCTATGAGAAACCAGTCATTGTCAGCGAGTGGGGTGGTGGGGCCAAATATGGCCTGCATGGAGCCAAGAACCAGCGATGGACAGAAGAGTTCCAGGAGAACCTTTACAAGCAGAACACCGAAATGCTTGACCGTATCGACGGGCTGGCAGGCTGTACGCCCTGGGTGCTCAAGGACTTCCGTTCACCCCGTCGTGTGCTCAACGGCATTCAGGACTATTACAATATGAAAGGTGTCTACTCCGACCGTGGCGAGAAGAAAAAAGCATTCTACGTGCTCAAGGAGTGGTATGGAACAAAATAATTTTTTCGGGAAAAGATAGCGTATATCAAAAAGTTTGCTTACCTTTGCAGTTGAAACGAGAAATCAACATAGATAGATGAAACTCATCATCATGACAAAAGCCACGTTTTTCGTGGAAGAAGACAAGATTCTGACCACCCTCTTTGAGGAAGGTATGGAGAATCTGCACTTATACAAACCACTGTCTGAGCCTATCTATTCAGAAAGACTGCTCACGCTCATTTCCGACGTTTACTACAAGCGCATCACCGTTCACGACCATTTCTATCTTCGTGAGGAATATGGTTTGCGTGGCATACACTTGAACCATGCTGCCGATGAGGTTCCTGCTGGCTATCGTGGCAACGTGAGCCGCACCTGTCATTCTGTCGATGAGCTGAAAGAGGCAAAAAAGAACTCGTCGTATGTGTTTCTGAAGACCGTCTTCGACAGCCAGAGCAATCCGGCTGACAAGCAGACCTTGAGCTATGACCAGCTGTTGGATGCTCGCAAGAAAGGCCTGATAGACAAGAAAGTCTATGCCATGGGCGGCATCAATCTCGACAACATCCGCCAGTTGAAGGAACTGGGCTTTGGCGGTGTGGTGGTCTGTGGCGACTTGTGGAACCGATTCAATATACACAGTGAGCGCGATTACAAGGAATTAATAGCGCACTTCAATAAGCTGCGCAAAGTGGTGAGCTGACTTTTTTGATTCTAATTTTTCAACATTATAATAGTCAATGACACAGAATTCTTACATGGTATTCTCGGGCACGGCCACGAGATACCTGGCAGAGAAAATCTGCCAAAGTCTGGGTTGCCCGCTGGGTAAGATGCAGATGACGAAGTTCTCCGACGGAGAGTTTGCTGTAAGTTATGAGGAGTCCATCCGAGGCCGTGATGTGTTTCTTGTGCAGAGCACCTTCCCCAACAGCGATAATCTGATGGAGCTGCTGCTCATGATCGATGCCGCCAAGCGCGCCTCGGCCCGTACCATCAATGCAGTCATACCCTACTTTGGCTGGGCACGTCAGGATCGCAAGGACAAGCCACGCGTGTCGATTGGTGCCAAGCTGGTGGCCGACCTCCTGAGCGTGGCAGGTGTGAACCGCGTCATCTCCATGGACCTGCATGCCGACCAGATTCAGGGATTCTTCGACGTTCCCGTCGACCATCTCTATGCTTCAGGCGTGATATTGCCTTATTTGCAGAGTCTGAACCTTGACGACCTTGTCATTGCCTCGCCCGACGTAGGCGGCTCGAAGCGTGCCAACACCTACGCCAAGTATCTGGGCTGTCCTCTTGTGTTGTGTAACAAGACCCGTGCCCGTGCCAATGTGGTAGCCACCATGCAAATTATTGGCGATGTGGTGGGGAAGAATGTGGTCATCATCGATGACATGGTCGATACGGCTGGTACCATTACCAAGGCTGCCGACCTGATGATGGAAGCCGGAGCCAAGAGTGTTCGTGCCTGTGCCTCCCACTGCGTGATGAGTGGTCCGGCCAGTGAGCGTGTGCAGGAGTCGGCACTCGAGGAGATTGTCTTCACCGACTCTATCCCCTACACCCAGCGTTGTGCCAAGGTGAAGCAAATCTCGGTTGCCGAAATGTTTGCCGAGACCATTCGCCGTGTCATCAACAACGAGAGCATCAGCGACCAGTATATCGTATAGCTCATGAACCTGCACCGACTCTTCCTTTTCGTCGTTGTCGTGCTTGCCATGACTGCATGCAGGCGAAATGCCTACCAAATTGAGGGCTTGGCCATGGGGATGACCGAGGGCGATACGCTTCTGCTGACCGACGACCTGGCTACTTTTGCTCCTTGCGACACGATGATTATTGCTGAAAATGCTTTTCATCTGAAGGGAAGGACTGACTCTGCGAGACTTTGCATGATTTATGCTGCCGGAAGAACCGACGTGCAGGCATTGTTCTTCTTGGAGCCAGGGAAGATTGAAGTCACTATTGATGCAGATGGTGAGACACGTGTTGGGGGAACGGAGGGAAACGTGGCCTGGCAGCAACTGACCGACGGCCTGGCCGAATACGAGCGGCGAGTCGATGCGGTTGTTGAAACGTTCTATGACGATGACATCAGCGAAGAAGGCATGAAAGCCAAGACTGACTATCTGCGACGTCTTGACGAGCAGAAGGCCGAATGGCTAAGATCGTTCGCAGAAAGCAATGCAGAGAATGCCGCGGGCCGCTTTCTCATAGAGCAATGTGACGAATTCTGAATGAATAACAAGTAAACGGTTAATAAATATGCGTAGAATAGTTGTAATGCTCCTGTGGAGCGTGGCGCTCATGGCAACGGCGCGTCAAGTATCGTCGCCCAACGGCAAGTTGACGCTGACGGAGAATGGCAAGGGCGAGTATGTCGTCAGTTACGACAAGCGTTCTGTAATACAGTTGGCCAAGGTGGGCTTCGAGGGCATGAGTGCCCAGTCGGGACAGAAACTGTCGTTCGTACAGCGGCTGACGGTCGACTACCAGATGCTGTCGGGCAAGCGGCTTCATTGCACCAATGAAGCAATGGAATATGCCGTCTCGCTGGGCGGTGGCGTACGTCTGGTGATGCGTCTCTACAATGACGGTTTGGCTTTCCGCTACGAGCTGTCGGGCCGGAAACTGTCGCAACTGCCCAAGGAGCTGACCACCTATCGTATCGCCGAGGGAACGCGCCGATGGATGCAGCAGTGGTCTGATGGCTACGAGGGCTTCTTCCCCCTGTCGACGACGGCACGGGTGAAGCCCGAGGCATCGTTCAGCGGCACGTTCAAGTCGGCCGATGGCTACAATGTGCGTTGGGGCTATCCCGCATTGCTTGAGCCTACCGATGGCATCTTCGCGCTGATAACCGAGGCGAACATTGAGAAGCGACAGAGCGCATCCTGTCTCTACAACGAGGGTGAACTGTTTCGGGTGACACCCGATAAAAACGAACTGCTCGTCATGGACGACTGGCACACACCCTGGCGTGTGGTCATTATCGGCACACTGGCCGACATAGTACAGTCGACGCTTGTCACCGATGTGTCGGAACCCTGCCGCCTTACTGATGTGGATTGGGTGAAGCCTGGCGTGGTGTCATGGGTCTACTGGGCCTATAATCACGGTTCGAACGATTGCCAGATTATCAATAAATATACCGATATGGCAGCTACGCTCCATCTTCCTTACGTGCTGATCGATGCCGAGTGGGACGAGATGAAGGATGGCAAGACCATTGAGGATGCTGTGGCCTACGCCAAGTTGAAGGGCGTAAAGCCGATGATATGGTATAACTCATCGGTGGGCTGGGTGAATGGTGCCCCCGGACCGAAGTATCGCCTGAACAAGCCCGAAGACCGCGAGAAAGAGTTTGCCTGGTGTGAGCAACTGGGCGTGGCCGGTGTGAAGATTGACTTCTTCTCAGGCGACAACCAACTGAATATGGACTATTGCATCGACCTGCTTGAGAGTGCTGCCCGCCATCATTTACTTGTCAACTTCCATGGTGCCACCATACCACGCGGATGGCAGCGCACCTATCCCAACCTGCTCTCTACCGAGGGTGTCTATGGTGCCGAGTGGTATAACAACGTGCCCACATTCACCAAGAAGGCTGCCAGTCATAACGCCACCTTGCCCTTTACCCGCAATGTCATCGGGCCGATGGACTATACCCCCTGCGCTTTCAGTGACTCTCAGCATCCGCATATCACGACAAACGCCCACGAACTGGCACTCACTGTGCTCTTTGAGAGTGGCTTGCAGCACTTGGCCGACCGCCCGGAGAGTTTTCTGTCGCAGCCTCAGGAGGTGCAGCTGTTCCTCTCCACGCTGCCTAATGTGTGGGACGAGACTCGTTTCCTGTCAGGCTATCCGGGCAAGAACGTCGTGCTGGCTCGCCGCAGTGGCAACACCTGGTATGTGGCAGGCATCAACGGTACCGACGAGCAATGTTCGCTCAGCTTGCCTCTCGACCTTACAGTAGGGCAGGGTGGGGCAACACTCTTTGCCGACGGCAAGCCGTGGGCCATCACTACAGTCAAGGCCCTGCCTAAGAAGGTCGACTGTCAGCCGCGAGGAGGATTTGTGATGAAAATTGAAGATTGAAGACTGAAAAATAAAAAACCGAGTAAATATGATTGCCAATAACTACAAACGACTTCTGATAGGGCTGTTGCTCGTCATTTGTCATTCGTCGTTCAGCGTGGCGCAAGAGCGCCGCCCTATCGATTCGCAACACCCCATGTGGATGATCCACGTCGATGTGTGGAACACTGCCGATCCGCAGAAGATTATCGACCTTATTCCTGAGGATTTGAAGCCCTACGTATGTATGAACCTTTCGCTGTCCTGCCAGTACGACAAGGACAAGAACCTGTATAAGATGCCCCGCTGTGCCGTGCGCACCTACAAGTCGTGGGGCTCGGTGTGCCAGAAGAACGGGCTGTGGTTCACTTGTCAGCCTGCTTCGGGCGGTCACACCCATATTCAGGACGACGACCTGGAAACCTTCGAGTATTTCTTCAAGCGCTATCCCAACTTCCTTGGCTGGAACTATGCCGAGCAGTTCTGGGGCTTCGACGAGGCTGGCGACAAGAGTTCGAGCACCCAGGCATCGCGCATCGCCCTCTTTGCCAAGCTGGTACCCATGCACCACCAATATGGTGGTTTCCTCACCGTCTCGTTCTGCGGAAACATCTGGTCTCACCCACTCAATCCGTTAGGCATGATGAAGCGCAACTCGGCGTTGCTGAAGGCTTGCAAGGATTATCCCGAAGCCATTCTCTGGCTCTATAAGTACACCACCAGTTCGTGTTTCTACAACAACGAGAGCGTTACCTTTGGCCCCTTCATCTCCGGATTGGCCAAGAACTATGGTGTGCGCTACGACAACTGTGGCTGGAATGGTGCCCTCAGTTCTATCTTGGGCGAGAATCACGGCAAAAAATATCCTGGCGCTGCCGGCATAGCTACCGTGATGGAACAGACCTGCGTGAACGGTGGTGCCGTCTGGGACGGCCCTGAGCTCATCTGGACCGAGGATTTCCAGAACCTGAGCAACTCGACTGTCGATGGCTATACCCGTCGCAACTGGGGCACGTTTCCCAACTTCAAGGGCGTGTGGCTCGACATGTTCCGTCAGATTGTAGAGGGGAAGATGTACATACCTACTCGCGAGGAAGTTGTAGGCAAGACCAAGATTGTGGTGAAGAACAACGTGACCAGTGGCAGCGACGAGCAGAAGTATGCCGCCTGGGGCGACCTTTACGACGGCCTCTACAAGCAGACCGACCCCTTCAACCGCAACAGCGGGCAGTGGATGGACAACTTCTGCTACTTCAAGAGCACCGGCCGCTATGGTGCCATACCTATTGTGACAGGAGTCTACGACGATGCTGCGAAGGCCATCCCCGTCCAGGTGAACAAGTCGAACTACGCTTCGCGCTGGGGCACCAAGACCAAGAAGGTCAACGACTTCAACGAGCAGTATCCCGAAGTGTCGAAGGGCGACCTCTATGTCAACCGCTATCGCAACCAGCTCGTCACCTACACTCCCTATACCTACCTGAACAAACTGAAGACGGCATCGGCCGAGATTCCCTTGCAGTATAACACCTGCGACACGCTGAAGCTGACCTATGGCAAGCTCTCTGCCGGACTCATTCGTGAATATGCCGACCACATCGACTTCTATCTGAACAACTACCGTAGTGACTCTACAACGGCACAGACCGATATTGTCATTGTGACGGGTGTCACTGCCGAGCCGGCTCATACGCTTACCAAGCACACTACCGGTGCCACGGGCTATTCGGCATCGGCAACGGCCAGCTATGATGCCGGGGCCAAGACCTTCACCGTCAAGGTGAAGCACATGGGACCCGTCGATCTGACCATCAACTGTGCAGGTGTCAACGAGCGTACCCTTGCCGACGCTCTTGCCGAGCCTGCCGCCCTGCCCATGCCGAAGCAGCCAGCCTCCTTCGCAGGCCCAATCGTCATCGAGGCCGAGGATATGGACTACAAGAGCGTGAAGGGCGTCAACCTGTCGAACTCAGGCTGGTACTTCCCCGAAGTGCTCGACTATGCTGGCAATGGCTATGTGGATATGGGCACAGGCACTGCAGCCTCACTGCGCCATCAGCTGACGTTGAATCAGGCAGCCGACTATGATATCTACGTGCGCTACTGCAATTCGACCAAGGCAGGCAACATCACCTTTACGGTCAATGGCGAAAAGCAGGTGGTGAAGTGTGAGAAGGTAGCACTGAACGACTGGCACAAGATGAAGGTTTCGGCCACCCTGAAGGAAGGCTCCAACAAGCTCGTCATCACCAATACGGGGGCAACGGGCATGTATATCGACCAGATTATCTATGCCCCTGCGGGCATGCCTGCCGAGAAGTTCCTCGTCACCATACGCAGTGCCGAGCACGGTTCGCTGAAGGCCAATGTGGACGAGGCTGCCGAAGGCGATACCGTCAGCATCAGCGTTACCCCCGATGCGGGCTATCGGCTGAAGGAGCTGCGCATTATCAATTCGGTCTACTTCACAATGGCCAAGACTATTGAAATCAACTCTCAATCCTCAACTCTCAACTCTCAATCCAAGATCACTTTCGTCATGCCCGACGATAATGTTACCCTACAGCCCGTCTTTGCCGACGCCACTGCCGCCTATAAGCTCGACTTTGCCAACGTGCTCAACGGCAACATGCCTGAAGGATGGCAGGCCAAGGATGGCGACGACACGCACTCCTATCCCAACTCCTACAGTTCTGGCCCCCGCACCTTTGCCGGTTTCATCGGCTATCAGGGCAAGGCCCTCTATTGGCGCAACACCAATGCCGAGTATGGCCGGCAGACGGCCTATCCGCTCACCTTGGAGCCAGGCACCTACAAGCTCACTTTTGCCATGGCCGCCTGGAAGGGAAGTCCGAAGTATATCGCACAGATACTCAACTCGAAAGGCGAGGCAGTGGCTGCGAGCGATGAGTACACGGCTACGCCCAATGCCAATGGCAGTACATCGGCCAGTGTGTCTTCGGCCAAGCGTTACGAACTGCCGTTCGAAGTTACTGAGAAGGGTAAGTACGTCATTAGCTTCGTCGATAAGACCACGACGAGTGGCTATCATGAGTTCCTGCTGTTAGAGTGCGTAATCAACGCCACAGGTTCTTCTGCCGTCGCTCCCGTCATTGTCCAGCACTCGCTGCCTGCCGGCATCTATGGCCCGTCGGGGCTGCGCCGTCAGTCATTGCAGAAGGGCATGAACATCGTGGTCGAGGCCGATGGCACCATCCGTAAAGTGCTCGTGAAATAATTCATAATTCATAGTTCATAGTTCAATGTTCCACGTTCAATGCTTAACGTTCATTTGTAGCCTGATGATGCAGGCCCAGCAAGCCATATCCTTGGCTGGAATGTGGGCTTTTGAAGACGGCTACGTGACGCTGCCCGGCTCGTTGCTGACCAATGCTAAGGGCGCCCCCGTCTCGGTAAACACCCAGTGGACGGGGTCGCTCTACGACTCGTCGTTCTATTTCAACCCCTATATGGAGCGCTATCGGAAGGAGGGGCAGATGAAGTTCCCCTTCTTCCTTACTCCTGAGCGCCATTATGTGGGGGCGGCGCTCTACCGCCGTTCGGTCATCGTGCCAAAGACGTGGAAGTCCCAGCCCATCACGCTCTTCTTGGAGCGTCCGCACATTGAGACCACCTTATATATAAATAATGTGGAGGTGGGCCACCAGACAAGCCTCTCCACGCCCCACCGCTACGACGTGACGAAGCATATCCGTGCCGGTGAGCCGAACGACATAGCGATTCGCGTCTACAATGGCATTGAGAATGTGTGCGTGGGGCAGGACTCCCATTCGGTGACCGACCAGACACAGGGCAACTGGAACGGCATCGTGGGGCGCATGGAGCTGCAAGCCGCGCCGCCGATATGGCGCAAGCGAGTGGTGCCCCACTGGGACAACCATAGCGTCGACGTGCTTATCAACGACACCACCATCCACATAGACTTGGGAGATGACTGGCAGCCGTGGGACGAGTTCAACCCCCATCTCTACACCCGTACTATAACCTATCGGGGCGTGGAAGTTCCCATTACCTTCGGCCTTCGCAACATCAGCATCGAGGGCCGTCAGTTCTTCATGAATGGTCGCAAGCTCTTTCTGCGTGGAACGGTAGAGAACTGCTGCTTCCCCCTGACGGGCTATCCGCCAACCAACGAGGAAGAGTGGCTGCGCATATTCCGCAAATGCAAGGAGTATGGACTCAATCACGTGCGCTTCCACTCCTATTGTCCGCCTGAGGCCGCCTTTGCTGCTGCCGACCGTGTGGGCATCTACCTGCAGCCGGAGGGTCCCTCGTGGCCCAATCATGGCGTGAAGCTGCGCAGGGGCATGAAGATCGACCAGTACCTCTTGGAAGAGTCGAAGCGTATCGTCGACGAGTATGGCCACCACCCCTCGTTCGTGATGATGGCGGCGGGCAACGAGCCTGCCGGCGACTGGGTGGCCTATTGCAACGATTGGGTCAGGGAAATGAAGGAGTACGACCCCACGAAGGTCTATTGCGGTGCCTCCGTGGGTGGTGGCTGGGCTTGGGATGGCGGTTCGGAGTATCATGTGAAGGGCGGTGCTCGTGGACTCGACGAGTGGAATCGCCGTGCACCCTCTTCCGACGACGATTACTACAGCGGCATCGAGTACCCCCGTAACTATTCTCCCTCCACTCTCAACCCTCCACTCTCAACCCTCCACTCTCAACCCTCAACTCTCCCCCCCAACACCTCTCCCATCGTTGCCCATGAGCAGGGACAGTGGTGCGCATTCCCCGATTTCAGGGAGATACCGCAGTACACGGGTGTCTACAAGGCTGGCAATTTTGAGATTTTCCGCGACCTGCTCCGTGATAATGGCATGGGGCAGATGGCCGAAAAGTTCCTCATGGCCAGTGGCCGCCTGCAGACGCTCTGCTACAAATACGAGATAGAGCGCAACCTGCGCACCAAGGACTATGCCGGCTTCCAGCTGCTGGGACTGAACGACTATAGCGGTCAGGGCACGGCCCTTGTCGGTGTGCTCAACGTCTTCTGGCGTGAGAAGGGCTACTGTACGGCAGCCGACTGGACGCAGTTCTGTTCGCCCTTGGTGCCGCTGGCCCGTTTCCCCAAGTTCGTCTTCACCAACGACGAGACGCTTCGGGTTCCCGTCGAGGCCTACAACGCCCTCGGCAGCGCTGTCGACGGCACTACGGCCTCCTACGCCATCAGCAACGAGAGTGGTAAGGTCGTGGCCAAGGGCTCGCTGTTCGAGGGGACGCTGCCCGTGGGGAAAAACATCCCTCTGGGTACGGTCGTCTTCCCACTTGGCGGCTTCGATAAGCCCACGAAGCTGACGCTCACCGTGCGCCTCTCGTCGCAGCACCGCAACCAGTGGGAGTTCTGGATCTATCCAAATAGCAACACTAACCCAGCCCCACTCCCTTGGGGAGGGTCTCAGTTCTATGTCAGCGACACCCTTGATGCCAAGGCCGAGAAGATGCTGAAGAAAGGGGGCACGGTGCTGCTCACCGCCGCCGGTCGCGTGACGTTGGGCAGCGACGTGCGGCAGACCTATCTGCCCGTGTTCTGGAACACGTCGTGGTTCAAGATGCGCCCGCCCCACACCACGGGGGCCTATATCCAGAAGGAACACCCACTTTTCAAACACGGTTTCCCCACCGACAGCTGGGCCAACCTGAACTGGTGGGAGCTGCTGAACAAGGCGCAGGCGATGAACCTGACGGAGCTGCCACCAGACTACCAGTCGCCCATACAGCCCATCGACACCTGGCACGTGTCACGAAAGCTGGGCATGCTCGTCGAGGCAAGGGTGGGGAAGGGACGCCTGCTCATTACCACCATCGACGTCAGCAGTCATCTTGACGCTCGGCCTGTGGCCCGGCAGATGCGCAAGGCCATACTCAGCTACATGCAGAGCAGCGACTTCCAGCCGGCCATCGAGCTCGACATCGAGACCGTTCGGCACTTTTTCACCAAGCAGGCACCACCCGTGAACATGTTTACCAAAGACTCGCCTGACGAGCTGAAGCCGAAGATAATGTAACTGAAGTTTCCCACCCTTTAAGGAATAACAGATTATGAATATATATTCACTTTGGTAATTGGGTTAACTTGTTGGTTTTCAGTGTGTTGTAATTCAGCTTGAATCGTGTTCCAATTCATGCCGAATTGCAACACAATTTGAATTGAATTGCACTGGAATACAGCCTGAATTTCAGACCAGTTCGTATAAAGCTACAAAATGAATGATTATGCAAATAAAAAAGGGCGGATTTCAACATTTGTGAATTTTGCAAAGCATTCATATAACTATAGTTATATTTTTGTTGGATTTTTGAAGATTTTTGTTCAAAAAATAGGCTTTGTTAAATTCGTGTGATTCGTGTTCGTTGTAGATTTTTGTTCGATAGAAGGAGGAAATGCTATATAACAAATGTGTTATTTCTTGTTTCGCTCACTGAGGCCAGCGTGGTGAGCTGAGTAATTGCTTGAGGGTTGCGAGTTGTGAAAAGTTGAAAAAAGTTCAAAAAAAACGCGTTCCCTTTATTTGTTTCTCACGGATTATTCTTATCTTTGCACAACGTTGAACATGGAACATCGAACGTTGAACGCTGAAACTGAACTTAAACTGATAGCTATATGAGGAAAAGTATGACGATGGCAGCGATGCTACTGCTGGCTACCGGCACATGGGCCCAGAGGCAATGGACGCTACAGGAGTGCATCGACTATGCCATGCAGAATAATATTACGCTGCAGAAAGCCCGACTGTCGGCACAGTCGGCACAGGAAGAGGTAAAGGGCTCGAAGGCGGCGCTGCTGCCCTCGCTGTCGGCATCGACCAATCAGAGCGTGGGCTATCGTCCATGGCAGGATGCCGGAACAACGACGGTGACCAATGGGCAGGTGAACGCGAAGGTGCGTAAGAGCTACTATAACGGCAGCTATGGGCTGAACGCCCAGTACACGCTGTGGAACGGCAACCGCAATCGTAACACGGTGAAGCAGAGCAAGCTCACGGCAGAGCAGTCGGAACTGGACACTGAGACTACGGCAAACTCGATTCAGGAGCAGATAGCCCAGTATTACGTTCAGATTCTCTATCTGACCGAGGCCGTGAAGGTGAGCGAGCAGAGCTTAGAGACAAGCAAGAAGAACGAGGAGCGCGGACTGCAGATGCAGGCGGTGGGCAAGATGTCGAAGGCCGACGTGGCCCAGCTGTCGGCCCAGCGGGCATCCGACGAATATAGCATTGTGGAGGCTCGTGCAAACATTTCCAAATACAAGCTGCAACTGAAGCAACTGTTGGAACTCGACGGTACGACGGCTTTCGATGTTGCCGTTCCTGCTACGACCGATGCGCAGGCACTCGCCGCCATCCCCCCGTTGCAGGGCGTTTACGAGCAGGCGCTTGTAGGTCGTCCGGAGATTAGGGGCGGACAGCTGTCGGTGAAGAGTAGCGAGCTTGGCGTGAAGATTGCCAAGGCGGGCTACTACCCTACGCTGAACCTTACCGGCGGACTGGGCACAAGCACAAACTCGCTGTCGGCTAACGGATGGGACAGGCAACTCAAGACGAACTTCGATGCCTCGGCTGGCTTGTCGGTGAGCATCCCTATCTTCGACCAGCGGCAGACGAAGACCAACGTGGCGAAAGCCCGCATTCAGCAGCAGCAGGCACAGCTCGACTTGCAGGACAGGCAGAAGCAGCTTTACCAGACCATTGAGCAGTACTGGCTCGACGCTGAGACTAACCAGCAGAAGTTTCGCGCTGCACTGGCAACGGAGCAGAGCGAACAGCAGAGTTACGAGCTGTTGGCGGAGCAGTTCCGGTTGGGACTGAAGAATATCGTGGAGCTGATGACTGGCAAGGACAAGCTGCTCAATGCCCAGCAGAACAAGCTGCAATCGAAATACCAGACTATTTTGGCACAGCAAATGCTGAGGTTCTACAGCGGAGGCGAGCAAGCCCTAACGAATAGTGGAAAGTGGAAAGAGGAAAGTGAATAGTGAATAGTGAAAAGTGAAGAAATATGCGTACACTTAGCAAACTGGGGCTGGTAGCCCTGACAGCATTGGCAGTCTTTACGACAAGCTGCAAAGAAGAGAAAAAGGTGTCGTTCTCTACGGCCAAGGTGGAGAAGGGCAACATTCAGAATTCGATTACCGCTACGGGCACCATCGAGCCTGTGACCAGCGTCACTGTGGGTACGCAGGTGTCGGGCATTGTTGCGAAACTCTACGTTGACTACAATTCGGAAGTGAAGAGGGGGCAGGTGATTGCCGAGCTCGACAAGACGAATCTGATTAGTGAGCTTAATACGGCCAAGGCCAACCAGTCGTCGGCTCAGAGCACACTGAACTATGAGGAGGCAAACTATAACAGGTATAAGACGCTTTTCGACAAGGGTCTGGTGAGTGCCGACGAATATGAGAGCGCCCGGCTGAGCTATCTGAAGGCCAGGGACCAGGTGACGACGGCCTCGCAGAGTGTGCAGAAGGCGCAGACAAACTTGGGCTATGCCACCATCACCTCGCCCATTGACGGCGTGGTGCTCTCGAAAGAAGTGGAAGAGGGGCAGACGGTGGCTGCCTCGTTCAATACGCCAGAGCTGTTTACCATTGCCAAGGACTTGACCGATATGAGGGTGATTGCCGATATCGATGAGGCCGACATTGGCGGCGTGAAGGAAGGACAGCGTGTCGTGTTTACGGTCGATGCCTTCCCTGAAGACCAGTTCGAAGGCAGGGTGACGCAGGTGCGACAGCAGGCTACTACCGAGAGCAATGTGGTGACGTATGAGGTGGTAATCTCGGCTCCCAACAACGACTTGAAGCTGAAGCCCGGACTAACGGCCAATGTGACCATCTACACACTGGAGAAGAACGATGTGCTTACCTGTCCGGCCAAGGCACTGCGATTCATGCCTAACGAGGCATTGATTTCGAAAGACCAGAAGATAGAGGATACGGATGCACCGACGAAGGTGTGGACACAGGAAGGCAACGTCTTCAAGGCACACGCTGTAGAGACGGGAACAACCAATGGCATCATGACCGAGATTGTGAGCGGCATCAGTGAGGGTACCGAGGTGCTTGTTGACTTCCAGATAGACGCAGGCGAACCGGAAGAACAGGGCGAACAGGCCTCGAACCCCTTCATGCCCAGACCAAGGAACAACAACAAGCAACAACAGAAGAAGTAAAAACCCATGGACAGCAAGAAAGTTGTTATCGAACTGCAGAACGTGAAGCGATACTTCCAGGTGGGTTCGGAAACGGTGAAGGCTTTGCGAGGGGTCTCGTTCAAAATCTACGAGGGCGAGTTTGTTACTATCCAAGGAACGTCGGGGTCTGGCAAGTCGACACTGCTGAACCAGCTGGGATGTCTCGACACGCCGACGAGTGGCGAGTATTTCCTGGATGGCATCTCGGTGCGGACGATGTCGAAGACACAACGGGCACACCTGCGTAACCAAAAGATTGGCTTCGTGTTCCAAAACTATAATCTGTTGGCCAAGACTACGGCTGTGGAGAATGTGGAGCTGCCACTGATGTACAACTCGAAGTACAATGCACAGCAGCGACGCGAGGCAGCCATCAAGGCCTTGCAAGCCGTGGGGCTGGGAGACCGTCTGGAGCATAAGTCGAACGAGATGTCGGGTGGACAGATGCAGCGTGTGGCCATTGCCCGTGCTTTGGTCAACAATCCTGCGGTGCTGTTGGCCGACGAGGCTACGGGTAACTTGGACACCCGTACTTCGTTCGAGATGCTTGTGCTCTTTCAGGAACTCTACCGGAAGGGGCACACCATTATTTTCGTGACCCATAACCCTGAGATTGCCGAATATTCGTCGCGCAACATCAATCTGCGCGATGGAAAGATACGCGAAGACACGATTAATCAGAACATCAAGTCGGCTGCCGAGGCACTGGCCGCACTGCCGATACCACAAGACGACTAAACCCACCCCTAGTTCCTCCCGAGGGGAGGGGAGTCGGATTAGACTGGAGGCGGGAAACACAGCGTAGTAGCTCCCCTCTCTTGCAGGGGAGGGGTCGCGGGTGGGGGGCAGTATGATTCCCACAAAGCAGAAAACATAAAAATAAACAGTAAAAAACCAATTAGTATAAGGAGCCCCCGCAAAGGTAACTAAACGCCCCTCCCCTCGGGAGGGGTTGGGGGGTGGGTCTATGAATATCTTAAATCTTTTCAAGGTAAGCTTGAAGGCTGTTGCCAACAACAAGATGCGTTCGTTCTTGTCGATGTTGGGTATCATCATCGGCGTAGGCGCTGTGATTGTGATGATGGCTATCGGACAAGGGTCGAAGGAAAGCATTCGCAAGGAACTGTCGACCATGGGAACGAACCTGCTGACCATTCGTCCCGGTGCCGACATGCGTGGTGGCGTCAGGCAGGATCCGTCGGCTATGCAGACGCTGAAAATGGCCGATTACGAACGCATTGTCCGAGAGAAGAAGTTCGTGACAAAGGTCTCGCCAGAGGTGACGGCCAGCGGACAGGCCATCTATGGCAATAACAATACCAACACTTCGCTCTACGGTGAGAGTACCGACTATTTGGACATTAAGCAATGGGATATAGAGAAGGGCGAATGCTTTACCGAGGAAGACGTGAAGAAGGCATCGAAGAAGGTGGTGGTGGGCGCAACGATTGTCAAGGAGCTGTTTGGCGACCACGACCCCATTGGCAAGACCGTTCGTTTCAAGTCGATACCGATGACTGTTATCGGCGTACTGAAATCGAAAGGCTACAACTCGTGGGGCATGGATCAGGACAACGTGATGATTGCACCCTATACCACGGTGATGAAGCGAATAGCCGCACAGACATGGTTCTCGAGCATTGTCTGCTCGGCGGTGACCGAGGAACTAAGCGATGCCGCCATCGAGGAGCTGACGCAGATGCTGCGTGACAATCATAAGCTGAAAGGTGAGGCCGTCGACGACTTTACCATTCGTTCACAGGCTGAGATGATGGAAACCATGTCGAGCACTATGGACACTGTGACCATTATTCTTGTGGTGGCCGCTGCCTTCTCGCTGCTCGTGGCAGGTATCGGTATTATGAACATTATGCTTGTCAGCGTGACTGAGCGCACCAAGGAGATAGGACTGCGTATGGCCGTTGGCGCTACCGGTGCCACTATCTCGCTCCAGTTCTTGATAGAGTCCGTGCTAATTAGTATTACCGGCGGTCTTTTGGGCATCCTCTTCGGCATCGGACTCAGTTCGCTTGCCCCGTTGGTAGGCATGCCATCGAGCGTTCCTGCATGGGCTATCGTGGTGTCTTTCTTAGTGTGCGTACTGATAGGAGTGGCCTTTGGCTATATTCCTGCTCTAAAAGCAGCTCGCATGGATCCGATAGAAGCCATCAGGCATGAGTAGGAACTCTCAATTATCTATGAAAGAACCGAAGTAGTCGGTACACACTCTTTGCCATTCGCGGGCATCCTTCAACTGGGTCTTTAGCTTTTTGGCGACCTCCTGCCAGCGTTGCTCGTCGACCGTTCCCCTGACCTGTTGCCATGTGGCATTAAAGCCTTCAACTTCGGCCACTCCGCGGCTATAGCGGTAGCACAATTCTTCCCACAGCGTCCGGCCACTGAGCATGCGATAGTTCCACGGCAGATGATGGAACCAGAGCAAATAGCGTTCAGGACAGGTGGCCACATTGTCGTAGAGAGAACAATGGGGTTCGCGATACTGGCGTACGGCTCCCGTTCCTGTCGACGAACGGTTGAAGCCTATGCCGTTCTTGTCGGCCTTATGATAGTAGACAGGGCACCATTCCAACGGATAGTGAGCTTTGAAACCATCGGGCTCAGGCCCCATGTGGTGGTCGAACTTGAAGATGTGGTGCAAGCCCAGTGGCATCATGTAGTCGACGCATGCCTCGCGACTGCGGAGCATCATTGACACAAGAGCCTCACCCGCAGCCCCTCTCGCAAGGCGAGAGGAGTGGTTGCTCTTGCTATTGCATACTTCTGCGGAAGAACTATTTACTCCCCTCTCCTTGAGAGAGGGGGCGGGGGTGAGGCTGAATGTTTGTCCCACCCACTCCTCAGCAATCTGCTTGGAGGACAGGTTCGGGTTCCATGCCAACCTTCCAAAGGCATACCAGTTGGCCTGTGCGAAGTGATGGCCACACCAGTTAGTGTCGCTGCCTATATTGGCCACCCCTGCTATTCCCTTTAGCTTGGAAGGACTGACAAAGGAAAAGAACTCCTTCCACATCGGTGCCAGAAACACCAGGTGGTCGCCTTGTCCGAGATACTCCTGCGTAATTTGCAACTCGGCCATTTGGGGCGTTTTCTTCATTTGGTCGAAGATGGGGGCGTAAGGCTCACGTGGTTGAAAGTCGAGGGGGCCGTTCTTCGATTGCAGGATTACGTTCTGGGCAAAAGTGCCATCTAACTCTGCAAACTCGCTGACAGCCTGCATCACACGGTCTTCACCCTTATGCTTGGCACCATAGACGAAAGAACGCCACATGACGATGCCACCATAGGGCTTCAGTGCTGCCGCCAGCATGTTGGCTCCATCGGCATGCGAACGCCCATAGTCGAACGGGCCTGGTTGGCCTTCGCTGTTGGCTTTTACCAAGAATCCGCCGAAGTCAGGTATCAGCTTGTAGATTTCTGCTGTTTTTTTCTGCCACCAACGAATCACCTGCCTATTGAGTGGATCGGCCGTCTTCGTCTCGCCAAGTGCCTTGGGCGTTCCGAAGTTCACGGAGAGATAGACCCTGATGCCCCATGGCCGCAGAATGTCGGCTATATCCTTCACCTTGTTTAAATAGGCACGAGTAAGCATTTTGGGCGAGGCATTCACATTGTTGAGCACGGAACCGTTGATGCCTATCGAAGCATTGGCCATGGCGTATGCCTCAATACGCTGGCTGTCAATGGTCATTTCGTCGTTCCAGAATATGCTCTTGCCTGCATATCCACGTTCAATGCTGCTGTCCAGATTGTCCCAGTGGTTCAGGATGCGCAAGGAAAAATAGGGTGCCGAGCCGCCCTTTTCGCCCCGAAGCAGTGCGAAGGCACCATAAAGCAGCCCTTTCTCCGTTTGGGCACTAACCGTTGTCTGGTCTTTGCTGCCCTCTATTCTGTATGCCTCGGCATCGCTGATAGTGGGGTCGAGCCTGAGCGTGACCTGTTGTCCCGTGTAGAACTGTTTCAACACATCGGCAGCTTTGCAAGGACTGCCCAAAACCTTGGCCGTGCCAACGCTGTTGTAACGAAGCCAAAGTCTGCTCCCGTCCTCGGCTTTTGCCAAGACAACGGTGAGCAGACCGATAATGATAATGCCAATTTTCCTCATGTATGGTTCAATCGTTACTCATTCACGACTTTCTGGATGGTGCCGTCGGCGTTATAGAACAGTCGTTGCGCCTTTAATGAGCGCAGATGGGTGATGTCGTTAGAGGGCACACAGTCGTGGTAGAGCAGGTACCACTGTCCCTTGAACTCTACAATGCAGTGATGGGTTGTCCAGCCCACAACGGGGTCGAGCAGCACACCTTGATAGGTGAAGGGGCCGTAGGGGTTGTCGCCTGTGGCATAGCACAGGAAGTGGCTGTCGCCAGTAGAGTAGCTGAAGTAATATTTGCCATTATACTTGTGCATCCACGATGCCTCGAAGAAACGGTGCGGGTCGCTGGCCTTCAGGGGCTGTCCGTCCTTGTCGATGACGACCACCGGGCGTGGTGCCTCGGTGAACTGCAGCACGTCGTCGCTCATGCGAGCCACGAAGCTGGGCAGGGCAGGCGCATCGGCGGGGGCCCAAAGTTCCGTCTTCTTGTCGGAAGCATGGCCGATGTCTACGAGTCCGTCAGGCGCAGCCTCGGTGTCAGCCTGTCCAATAGGAGCGAAGGGAGCGCTGAGAGGCTGATGCCACTGCAACTGACCGCCCCACAGACCACCATAGTAGCAATACACTTGGCCGTCGTCGTCCTTGAACACACAGGGGTCTATGCTATAGGCACCGCGAATGGGGTGCTCCTGCGGAATGAACGGGCCTTCGGGCTTGTCGGCTATGGCTACGCCGAGGTGGAACTCGCCGTTGTAGTCCTTGGCCGAGAAGATAAGATAGTACTTGCCGTTTTTCTCTACGACATCGCTGTCCCACATCTGTTTCTCTACCCAGGCCACCTGGTCTTGGTCGAGAATGACGCCGTGGTCGGTCACGGGGCCGTTCTCAATGTCGTCGAACGAGAGCACGTGGTAGTCGCGCATCTGGAAGTGGCCGCCATCATCGTCGAACACATTGTCGCACTCACGATCGTGAGAGGGGTAGATGTAGAGACGACCGTTGAACACATGGGCCGCAGGATCGGCCATATAGTCGGTGGGGAAAAGATAACGTGGTTTCATAATGTTTTTTATTTGTTACGGTTTTCTATTTCTTGGTTAATTTTGTCAATAAGCTCGTCGCTCAGTTCATACTTCGAGATGATAAACATGGCAAGCAGCAGCAGCATGGCGGGAATGATGCACACTAACCAGCGTATGCCTTCCTGGGCCTCGGGTGTCTGCAGCTCTAAGTCGTTCATGAAATAGGCGCCGGCGGCATTGCCTACCGACATCATGGCAAAGGCCGTGATGAAGAAGAGGGCGATGATGCGCAAGGGGCGGTTGCGCATGAACTCCGTCCAGAGGTCGCTTACTTTCACGTTCTTCGTCTCGTTCTCGTCCATCACCACGCGCTCCTTGGTCTGCGAGAAACAGAAGATGAGCAGCGACAGGCCTACAAGCGAGAAGATGAGCATGGTCATGAACCAAGCATTGCTGTCTTTCGGCAAGGTCGATGCCTCCTCGGTAGCCACGTAGTTGGTCCACGCCAGCACCAGTCCGGGCACTACGCCGCCCAGTGCCATGCCCGCCTTGAAGAAGATGCCTGTCAAGGCATTGACAATACCGGCAATGCGGCGACCAGTGGTATACTCGGCGTAGCTGATGACCTCTGGGATGAGGGCCCACATATAGCCTGTAGCCACAATGACGCCCGTCGACTTGATGAACTGTGCGATGTAGACCAGCGTGATGTTCTCCTTGACCGTGCCCATGCGGCTAATCACATAGAGCATCGCCATGCCAACAATGGCTACCGAGAGGAATATGTAGAACATGTTTTTCTTGCCCACCCGCTTCTTGATGGCAGGGACAAGGGGCATGAAGATAAACGATGGCAGCGAACCCAGTCCCATGAACAGTGCCATCTCGATAGGCAGCGTCTCGGCCGAGGCAAAGAGGGCCACAATGATGGGAACGCCTGCCGACACGCAGAGACCGCCTACGTTGGCCATGAACATGCGCACGGAGGTCAGGATGGTAATCTCGTCGGTGTCGCGAGTCAGTGAGGAGTTCAGGGCACCGTATGGCACGTTGATTAGCGTGTAGAGCATCGACATGCCCACGTAGGTAATGTAGGCGTAGACGAGCGACGGGGCGAAACCGTCCCAGAAGCAGAGAATGGCCAGGATGGTGAGGGGTATGCCGCCCATCACCAAGTAGCTGCGGTACTTGCCCCAGACGGGGTTGTGCTTGTCGACGAACGTGCCGACGAGGGGATCCCACAGCACGTCGACCAGACGCACTACGAGAAACATGGTTCCTGCCAGTCCTGCCGACTTGGCGGCATCGCCTCCCAACACATAGACGTCTGTGTAGAAGAAGAGCAGATACATGCAGATGGTTTGATAAATCAGGTTTTGAGCCAGGTCGCCCGAGCCAAAGCCGATGCGCTGTAGCCATGACAGCTTGTAGAATCCTTTTTGTTGTTCTGAATAGGTCATTGTTTTGTTTTTTTAGTTTTTGATTGCAAAGGTAACATTTTTTTTTTCATTTTACGTCACTATTTGTTGCAGATGCTTCACAAATTGTATCATTCGCTAAAAAAACAGCAATAACCGATTGGTAATTCCAATAACTTTCGTATCTTTGTACTTGTTATGAAAAAACTCATCGTTATCACCTTAGCGCTTCTCAGCGCAATGGCGTCAGAAGCCAAAATTCAGTTGCCACAACTGTTCCAGCAGGGCATGGTTCTGCAGCGGGGCAAGCCCATCCCCGTCTGGGGGCAGGCCGATGCCGGCGAACGTGTCGTGGTTAGTTTCAGGAAAAAGACCTACGAGACCACTGCCGACAGCCAAGGTCGCTGGCAGGTCACACTCCCCGTCCAGAAGGCAGGCGGACCGTTTGAGCTGACCGTCAACGACCTCACGCTCAGCGACGTTCTCGTCGGCGACGTGTGGCTCTGCTCAGGCCAGTCGAACATCGACGTGACCATCGAGCGCGTCTATCCGCAATACGGCAAGGTCATCGACGACTATTCAAACGAGAAGATACGCATGTTCCGTGTGCAGACAGACTTCTCGACCCATGGCCCGAAGCAGGATGTGCGGCCCACGCCCATCAACTGGAAACCTGTGACGAAGGAGAATGCGTGGCTGTTCTCGGCCGTAGGCTATTTTCTGGGCCGCGAAATGTTCGAGAAGACGGGCGTTCCCCAGGGCATCATCGTCAACAGCGTGGGCGGAACGCCCATCCAGGCCTGGCTCGATGCCGACACCCTGCGGCAGCGTCATCCGCGGGAGTGGCAGCGCACGGTGTTCTTTCAGGACGACGACATGGTGCGCTCGATGCAGCGTTCGAACATGATGGCACAGAACCGCTGGAACAAAATGCTGACCGACAGCGACCCAGGACTGAAAGACGGCTATGCCAACCGCGACTATGACGACAGCCAGTGGCCTGCAAAACGGGCTTTCCAGACCGTAAACGGCCGTCAGCTGAGCAGCAACCTGACGCAGAATCCGCGCTACACCGGCTCTTTCTGGGCGCGCCAGCACCTCACCGTCGATGCCGCCCATGCCGGACAGCCTTGCCGCCTGCTCGTGGGTACGCTCTATGATGCCGACCAGACCTACGTGAATGGCCGCCAAGTTGGCTCCACGGGCTATCAGTATCCGCCACGTCGCTACCAGATTCCCGCCGGGGTGCTCGTCGAAGGCGACAACGCCCTCACCGTGCGCTTCGTCACCAAGGGCGGTGCTCCCCACTTCATTCCCGAAAAACCCTACAAGCTCATCTTCGAAGACGGCACCGAAGTGGCACTCTCCGAAGAGTGGCTCGTGCGCGAAGGTGCCCAGATACCGCCGTGTCCAGGTGCCGATGCCGGCGGACAGAACCTGCCCTCCGTGCTCTATAACGCCATGCATTACCCATTGGCCCCCTACGCCCTGTCGGGCATGGTGTGGTATCAGGGCGAGTCGAACACGGGCGAGGGCTATGCCTACGGGCAGTACCTCAACGAGCTCATCACTGGCTGGCGGCAGTTGTGGCAGTCGCCCCACCTGCCCTTTGTTGTGGTCCAGTTGGCCAACTTCATGGATCCCTCCGACCGTCCGCAGGATACAGGCTGGAGCCAAGTGCGCGAAGCCCAGCGCTTGGCAGCCAAACAACAGCCTAATGCCGCCCTGGCCTGCATCATCGACCTCGGCGAGACCGTCGACATCCATCCCTTGCGCAAGCGCGAGGTGGCCCAGCGCATAGCCCGCTGCTTCGACCATCTCATCTGGAACAAGCGAGTGACGCTCTCGCCCGAGGTGAGCAGTGCCATCGCCGATGGCAGGCAAGTCACGCTCACGCTCGACCAACCTTTGCTTCATGAAGGAGCACTCTACGAGTTTGAGGTGGCAGGTGCCGACGGCCGCTTCGTCAACGCCAAGGCCACGGGCAAGGGTACGCAAATCACTATCGAGTCGCCCGTTGACACCCCCCAGCGCATACGCTATGCCTGGAAGAATAACCCCCTTCGTGCCAATGTCTTCGGCAAGAACCAGCTGCCCATGTCGCCCTTCCAGATGGACTTAAAGTAAGGTTCCCCAAACAGGGAAGAACGTAGAAAAACACAGACATACTTGAATTACATCGCAATTCATGCCGAATTGGCTCGTAATTCATGCTTAATTAGCCCGCAATTCAGCACGAATTGCGGGCTAATTTGACATAGATTGCAAATCATTGATTATCAAACACTTCCATTCTTTGTGTTTCGCTTGCTCGGCACCGACATTCCGTAGAACACACTTTGAAATCCACTTTGAAATTCTCTTTTTTTTATATTTTCCTGAAAAAAAGTTTTGTTTTTCCAAAAAAATCCGTATATTTGCAAGCGATTCTCAATCGTCAGGAGCGAAGTGGCAGCAGCGGCCCCTTCCGTTCTCGCACACAACGCAACTGACAGTCCACGCCGAGCCGAGAGCGGCTATGCCGCCCATAAGGCGGGCAGAAGGGTGGGAACAAGAGAATCACGACATATTAAAAAGGCGTCTTCAAGCGTCTTGTCTTTGACATCCAAGAATCTCGCAAATTCAAACGATATTGTCAGAGCAAGGCAACGGTAGATGTCCTCGGGATGTGT
>CAJONO010000177.1 GCA_905235905.1 uncultured Prevotella sp. | reverse complement strand
GTTAGAAGAGCTTGAGGAGGCAGCGTGATATGAGACAGATTGAAAATCAAATATTTAGACCACTCGAAAAGGGTGGGAAACTTTAGTAACAAATAAGAAATAAGAAAAGTTGAAAGTACAAGACAGTAGCATATTCGTTCGCAATCTGCGGCTTTACGCCTATCATGGCGTAATGCCGCAGGAGTGTCAGGTGGGCGGATGGTTCACGGTATCCTTACGCGTACATTATAATATATATAAGGCAATGGAGAGCGATGACGTCAACGACACGCTCAACTATGCCGAGCTGTGCCGCCTGGTCACGTGCGAGATGGTTTCCCCATCTCGTCTTTTGGAGCATGTGGCCGGACGCATTGCCGAAGCCGTGTTCCGTCGCTACCCTGAGGCCACTGCCATCGACCTGACCCTGACCAAGGAAAACCCGCCCATGGGGGCCGATTGTGGTGGAGCTGGTGTGGAGCTACACTTAATAAATGATAAAACTAAGGGCTGATTGTCGGTTTTCTCACAAAGAAGCAGTAATTTTGCAGCCATGAAGGCTAAAAAGTTTTTTCTACTCATGCTTTTCGGATGGCTCTGCCTGGCATCTTCGGCTGCCAAGCACAAGTACACGCTTGTCATCGATGCAGGGCATGGAGGCAAAGATCCGGGAACGATGATCAAGACCGCCAAGGAAAAGACCATCGCCCTGAACGTTGCCTTGGCCTTTGGTCGCTATGTGGAGCAGAACTGCCCCGATGTGCGGGTCATCTACACCCGAAAAACAGACGTATTCATTCCCTTGCACGAACGGGCAGACATTGCCAATCGCAACAAGGCCGACGTGTTCATCTCGATACACGTGAATTCGGTGGCGAGCAAGAAGCCCATAAGGGGCCTGGAAACCTATACGATGGGAATACGTCGCTCCGACGAGAAACTGAGCGCTGCCCAGCGAGAGAACGACATCATTCTCATAGAGAAAGACTACAAGCAGCACTACGCCGGCTACGACCCCCGCTCGCCAGAGAGTTCTATCATCTTCCAAATCATCAACGAGGAGAACATGCTCAAGAGTGTCGAACTGGCCAGCCTGATACAGAAGAACGTGTGCCAGACGGCGAAACGACCGAACGGGGGCGTGAAGCAAGACGCTTTCTTGGTGCTGCGCGAAACGTCGATGCCGGCCTGCTTAGTAGAGCTGGGCTACATCACCACACCTTCGGAGGTGGCCTGTCTCACCGACAAGAACAAAGTAGACTTGATGGCCAAGGGACTCTATCGTGCCTTTGTGGCTTTCAAGAACAAGCAGAAGGGCGGCGGAAAAGAGCCTGACGTGGCTCCCAAGGAAGAGATACGCGAAGAGCCACAGCCAGAACCGAGCGAAAAGGACGCCTCCCCTGCCCCACTCCCCACAGTAGAAGAAAAGCCACAGACGACCCGCCCCGTGTTTAAGGTGCAGATATTGGCAAGCGACAGGAAACTCAAGCCTGCCGATGCCCGGCTGAAGGGTTGCAAGGAGGCCGACTGCTACGAGGAGGGAGGACTATGGAAATACACCATGGGCAGTTCGGATAACTATGACAGCATTTACCAACTGCGCAAGCAGCTGCTGGCCAAGTTTCCGCAAGCATTCATCATTGCCTTCCGCAACGGAGAGAAGATGAACGTCAATGAAGCCATAAGAGAGTATAAAAAGAACAGATAATAAAGAAAGGATTATGAAGTTTTTAACACATGAAGTGAAAATAGCCTTAGTGGCCATTGCCGCTATCGTCATTCTGTTTTTTGGTCTGGAGTTCCTGAAGGGACGCACCATGTTCTCCTCTAACCAGGTCTACTTTGCCTGCTTCGACGACGTGAGCGGCCTCACAGAATCAATTCCCATCTATGCCAATGGCTATAAGGTGGGCGTGGTCGACGACATCAGCTATGACTTCAGCCAGCCCGACCGTGTCATAGTGTCGCTGGGCATCGATCCCAAGCTGTCGTTGCCCAAGGGGTCGGTTGTCGAGATTGTCAGCGACATGCTGGGCAACGTGAAGCTCGAGCTGAAGTTAGGCGAGAACCCACTCGACAAACTGATGCCCGGCGACACCATCAAGGGCGGCATACAGAAGGGAATGTTAGGACGTGCGGGCGACATGGTGCCGCAGATCGAGGCCATGCTGCCCAAGCTCGACTCTATCCTTTCCAGTATCAATGCCCTATTAGCCAATCCGGCACTCGCCAACACACTGCATAACGTAGACCAGACCACGGCCTATCTGGCCACCACATCGAAGGAACTGAACCAACTGACCGCCACACTTGGCAAGCAGGTGCCGCAGATGATGACCACTGCCAACGGGGTGCTGACCAACACCGAGGGACTGACCCGGCAGTTTAGCGAAATAGACGTGGCAGGAACCATGCAGAAGGTCGACGCCACGCTCCTGAACGTGCAGCAGATGACCACTGCACTGAACAGCAAGGAGGGCACCCTGGGACTGCTCCTGCACGACCCTTCCCTGTATAATAATCTCAGTAATACCATGTTCGATGCCGATCAGCTCATGATTGACTTCAAACAACATCCCAAACGATACATCCACTTCTCGGTGTTTGGCAAAAAAGATAAGTAATTTTAATTTTGTCTAAACAAAAAAGAATCGGGAAACCGATTCTTTTTTGTCGTAAAACGTTGTAATACAAGTGGTTCAAGATTTGCAAGAGAGGAATGTCTTGAAAAATCGTGAAACATTCTAACGGTCGAAAAGTTAGCAAGTTACGCAATTGTAAACACAAGAACGAAAAACGACACATTTGCACGAATCAAAAAAAAATGCGAACTTTGCACTGAATTTGATGCTAATTTCATTTTAATTACCTCATTTTTCACCTAAAAAACGTAACACGCCAGATGCAACAAGGTCATAAGGCGCTTTGGGACAACTGCCTAAAACTGATTGCCAGCAACGTCTCGAAGCAAATATACAAAACATGGTTCGAGCCGATTACGTTCGAATCGTACGACGAGGAGAAGAAGACACTCCTCGTCCAAGTGCCAAGTCCATACGTGTATGAGTATTTGGAGCAGCACTATGTTCAGCTCGTGGCGTGGGCATTGGTCAAGAGTTTCAAGGCCAATGTACGCCTCACCTACCGTCTGGTTACCGACAAGGAGCATAAGCTCGTGCAAGACGTGGAGAGCGAGCGGCCTGCCGACATTCAGGGGCCGCAGCCTACCACACGTGCCAACCAGTCGCCTACGGTTCTCGACGCTGCCACACCGCAGGACCTGAACCCGCAACTGGATCCCAAGAAGACTTTCGACAGCTTTGTAGAGGGCGATGCCAACAAGCTGCCACGCACCGTGGGCCTCTCGATTGCAGAGCATCCGGGAAAGTCGACGTTCAACCCCTTCTTCATCTACGGGCCGTCGGGATGCGGAAAGACCCATCTTATCAACGCCATTGGCGTACAGACCAAGAAGTTGTTCCCGCAGAAGCGAGTGCTCTACGTCTCGGCCCACCTGTTCATGGTGCAGTATGTCAACGCCAAGCTGCAGAATGTCATCAACGACTTCATCAAGTTCTACCAGACCATCGACCTCCTCATCGTCGACGACGTGCAGGAATGGGCTACCGCCGAGAAGACGGTAGAGGCATTCTTCCACATCTTCGACCACCTGTTCCGCATAGGCAAGCAGATTATCCTGGCCAGCGACAGGCCTCCCGTCGACTTAGGATGGCTCACCGACCGCATGCTGACGCGCTTCTCCTGTGGCCTCATTGCCGAGCTCGACCGTCCTAACCTGCAGCTGAGCATCGACATCCTACAGTCCAAGTGCCGCCGCGACGGCCTGAAGATTCCCGCCGACGTCATTCTCTTTATTGCCGAGAACGCCAGCGGCTCAGTGCGCGACCTGGAAGGAGTGCTCAATTCGCTCATGGCCTTCTCCATCGTCTACAACTCGAACATCGACATGCGACTGGCCGAGCGCATCATCAAGCGGGCCGTGAAGATTGACAACAACCCCCTGACCGTCGACGACATCCTCGAGAAAGTGTGCCAGCACTATAACGTCAGCCAGCAGAACGTGTTCAGCAAGAGCCGCAAGCGCGACTTCGTCCAGGCACGGCAAATAGCCATGTATCTGGCACAGAAGTACACGAAGATGCCGGCAGCAAGGATAGGACAGCTGATTGGCGGGCGCGACCACTCTACCGTGCTCCACAGCTGTGCGACCATCGAGAACCGGCTGAAGGTCGACAAGTACTTCAGCAGCGAACTAAGCAGCATTGAAAACTCATTTAAACTGAAGCAATAATTGGCTACACGACGTCTGCACATACTGCTCGTGGCGCTCTTTGCACTTTGCGCCCAATCCCTTTGGTCGGCCTACGTCCCAAAGGATTCAGTGCTGAAGTCGATGAAAGACTCCGTTTGGTACTATTTCGACAACGGTCCCGCCAGCTCCTTTTTCACGGTGGTCGACGACTACAAGAAAGAATGCCTCAGGCGCGACGACCTGCACAGCTTCTATATAGGATGGTGCAACGAGATTATCTTCGAGCTAAACGAGTCGAACACCTTCCAAGCCTACAAGAAGACGATGGAAATGGCCCGCGACATGCGCAGCAGGAAATGCGATGCCGACGAGTATTTCTTAGTTACCGACATGCTGGGCATTATCTATGCCGACTGCTACAACGTGGAAGGTGCCCACAAGTGCTTCATGGAAACGCTTGAGCGCTTAGAGAAATCGAAGTTCAAGGACTCAGACGAGCGCAACAACATCTATCTCGACCTGGCCTACGTGGAGTATGAGCGCTACCCGGAACGGGCAATGGCCTACGTAGACAGCGTGATAGCCCACCAGAGCAGCGAAGGCGTGAATGCCGATGCCTACGCCTTCAGGGGCGTCCTGCAGTTCAGGGCCCACCAGTGGGACGATTTCTTGGCCAGCTACTACCTGTATCAGGAACTGGAAAAGCAGAAATACTTCTCCATCTACGGCGCCGCGCTCGACATGTACTATTCGGTCTACCAAGGCAACATCGACGATGCCCTAAAGAAAGCAGAGGCCTATGCCAGTGTGCTCGACCGTCTGGAATACCTGAAGCAAATCTACGAAATGACGGGCGACACCATCTCGGCCTATAAAGTGGGCGAGAAACTGCGACATGTGGTCGACTCCATCAACGGCCTCATGCTGACCGACAACCTGCAAGGCATATCGAACGAGCTGGAGATAGCCGAAGCCGAGCACCACTTAGACCGCCAGCGCATTGTCATACTCTCTATTCTCGTGGGCGCTGCCACGCTCTTCATCCTCGCCCTGTTCTATATTCTGCACAGCCGCCACCGCTTTGCCATGCACCTGCAGAAGAAGAACGAGGAACTGACCGAAGCCCGCGACCACGCCATGGAGAGCGACCGAATGAAGACGGCCTTCATACAGAGCGTGAGCCACGAGATTCGCACGCCACTCAACATCATCGGCGGCTTCGTGCAAATACTGGCCGACCCCTCTATGACGCTCGACGATGCCACACGCAAGCACATGGTCGAGGCCATGCTGAAGAACACGGGGCAGATAACGGGTCTTGTCAACGAGATGCTCGAACTGTCGAAGGGCGAGGCCGAGCGACTGCTTGACCTCAACGACCACGTGACATATACCGCCATAGGCCACGAGGCAATAGCAGCCGTCAGCCGCCCACGCGAAGAAGGGGTGGAGCTGCGCTTTGAAACGACACTCGCCGACGATGCCCCGCTGACCACCAACCGCGATGCCTTGCTCAAACTGCTGGCCGCCCTGCTCGACAATGCCGTGAAGTTCACCGCCAAGGGGCACGTCGTCCTGCGCGCCGAAGAGGGCCGCTTCGTGGTAGAAGATACGGGCTGCGGCATCCCTGCCGCCGAGGCCGAGCATATCTTCGAGCGCTTCGTCAAGCTCGACGAGTTCAAGGAGGGCCTCGGACTCGGACTGCCCCTGAGCCGACAGCTGGCCCGCCGAATGGGAGGCGACGTGCGCCTCGATCTCTCTTACGCCAACGGTGCCCGCTTCATCGTAGAGCTTCCCTGACCTCCTCGCCTTAAGGAGGGACACAAATCAGCTTTAAGGAGGAACATAAATCAGCATAAATCCTACATAAATCATGCGCCAGCATTTACGTAAGATTTTTTTGTAGATTTATGTTCCTTCTATCATCCTCCCCATTTATGTAAGATTTTTTGTAGATTTATGTTCCTCCTTCATCAATAATTTCCGTTATTTATAAGAAAAAGGTGAAATAAATTTGGCAGTTTCATATTATTTATGTATTTTTGCCACGAAGTTTTTGCGCATCGTGCGCAGACTGTCCAAAGCGAAGGGACCGACCATCGTGTTTGTCCGGCGGGCAGGGAGGCCGTGAGGCCACGCCGACTTCAGCGACATCATGGGTAAAAAATTAGGTTGAAGCTAACGCTTCGTCTTGTCATACGAAATCTGGAAAATTTCTATCAACACAAGATGACGTGAGAAGACTTCGCCACGCTTAGCGTGGATGGTTGTATCACTATGTCTTTGTTGATGGGCATTCCAGAGCCTCGTATGAGAGACAGAGTTGACTACGGCTTTTCTGCGCTCTTTTTGTGTAAAGACAACAAGGACAACAAAGACAACATTTCCCCCAAACACGAAGGATAGTGAATGCCCCTTGCAGCGCAGCCGCCGTAACCAAGCCGCCGCTGTAAGGGCTTTGCCTCGTTGACAGCCGCCGGCCGAATGTTCGGTCGGATTTGCAATCCGACCGCAGCGAATATAAGGATTTATAATCCTATAACACCTATTGTAGCATTACAAATGCTAATATT
>CAJONO010000176.1 GCA_905235905.1 uncultured Prevotella sp. | reverse complement strand
CCACGACGCTGAGGACATGAGTCCAGCGCGGGAGACTTGCTCTTGTCAACGAGCACCTTTCTGCCTTTTCTTACCAATTGTGAAATTGTAGGCATAATTGTTTAATTTTTAATTTATTATATGTTATTTTGTTTATATTCAATGCTTTACACACACAATACACCTTTTATAAAGGCGTTTCGGGCTGCAAAGGTACAACTTTTTCCTCATTCCACCTAATTCAATAAGTAGAAAAAGAAACGCAAAACAAACAATTTAACCTAATATAACACTTTTAACAATTATTACTCTCCACAGTATATTCAATAAACCGAACTCAAAAGTCAAGGGGTTTGCCGCGATAGAAATTGATCAGACTCCACTGATAGATGCATTCGTAGCGTGCCTGCACCAGATCACTCTCTGACTTCAGGTAGTTATTCTTAGCCTCGTTGAACTCTGTGATATTGGCCTTACCATTCTCATACTTCGCCTGCGTGAGCGTGAAGGCATCCTGTGCGGCAAACATGGCCTGCTGACTGCTACGCAGCTTCTCATAGGCAGCCTCCACATTGTAATACACTTGCTGAATCTCTTTGTAGAGCTGCTTCTTCACATTGTCGAGCTGTAACTGCTGTGTCTCACGTTCAATGCGTGCCGAACGTACATTGTTGCGTGTTTGGAAACGGTTGAAGATAGGGATGCTCAGGTTCAAGCCGAGGTACTGCGAAAAGTTGTTTTTCAATTGTGTGGCAAAACCGTCGGTCGGAACACCCGAAGCATTGTAGTAATTCGTTCCGAGCCCTGCCGAGAATGACAACTGTGGGTAATAACCAGCCTGTGCTATTTTGATATTGTTCTCCTTTCCTTGCAAACGCAGCTGTTCGGCAGCCACCTCAGGCTTAGCAAGAAGCGCCTCGCGGTAAATGGATTCGGGTGACCATTCGATTATTTGAGAGGAGCGAGGAGAGAAAAAAGAGTCGAGGTCTGGTCGCACAATTGAGAAGCCATCGGGTGACGGCAGTTCCAACAGTTGCGTCAGTGCAAGTATGTCAAGCTGCCGCTGGTTGTCAGCTTGCGTAGCCGTGAGTCGGCTCTGAGCCAACGTAGCCTGCTGCTGCGAGAGTTCGGCGCCACTGACCTTACCATTATCAAGCATAGCCTGCAGGCGAACCACCTGCATGGAGTCAATAGCTATCTGACGCTGAGCCACATCACAGAGCTCCATGTCGTAGAGAATCTGCACATAAGCCTGTGCCACCTGCATCCGGATGTCGTTCTTTGCCTTCTCCAAGTCCTGCACGGCTGCAGCAAGATTCAGTTCGTTAAGCCGTATGGTGTTGGGAATCTGGAAGCCCGTAAACAGCGGCACACTGGTAGAAAGCGAGAACGACGTCGAACTTGTATTGGTATTCGTGTAGGTATTCTCAGCCGTCAGACCTCGACCGAACGAGATATTCTCTCCGATGCTAGCATCGACACTGGGCAGACGTGAGTTACGGGCAGTTGAAAGTTGCAGTTCCTGCTGACGACGCTGGTTGTCCTGCTGCTTGATTTGCAGATTATGCTCCACAGCATAGTCACAGCACTCGCGAAGCGACCACTGGCGGGACTGCGCAGCAGCAGAATCCATAAAGCCCACTAGCCCCATAAGACCCATTAACCCTATTAAACCCATTCTCCCTTTAAGCATCATGTTCTTCATAGTTTAATCCTCCTTTCCTTCTGCTATCACTTCGGGGCCACGCACACGATCCTTGTCGGTGATGCCTTTCTTGATTTCTATATTCACGCCGTCGCTTAGACCGACGGTGACGGGGCGGCGCTCGTACTGTTTCTTGTCAGGCGAACCAACCAGCACATAGACATAAGTACTGTCACCACTGAACTCAATGGCACTCTCTGGTACGGTAAGTACACTTTCAGCACGAGCCAGCACAATCTCGGCATTGGCCGAGTAACCGGAACGGATCCTACTGTCCTGCAAGGTGTTCACGGCAGCCTTGATTTCAAACTGATTGGCACCATTACTCTCTACTGCCTTGGGGGAGATATACTCCAATGAGGCTTCAAACGACACGTCCTGCAGGGCCCCCACGGTAATCTTCATCGGCATACCGATAGTGAGCTGTCCCACTTCCGTCTCGTCAATGTTACCACAGAAAATGAGATCATTCATGTTGGCTACGCTGGCTATTGTCGTACCATCGTTAAACGTGTTGCTGAGGATGACGGAGTTACCCACCTTGACGGGAATATCGAGGATGATACCACTGATAGTACTTCGGATAAGCGTTGACGAAGCGCTGGCGTTAGAGCGGGAGACGCCGTCACGTACCACCTCAAGAGCATCAACAGCTGCCTTCAGTTCCTCTTTCGCCTGATTGAGTTGCTGACGCACCTTGTCGTACTCATCGGCAGAGACAAGCTTCTGGTCGTAGAGATTCTTCTCGCGTTCATAGTCCACCTCTGCCTGTTTCAGGTTGATGTTCGCCAAGCGCACACGACTCTCAGCACTGCTGAGCTGGCCCATATCAGGAATGACCTTCACCTTGGCAATAACCTCACCAGCCTGCACGAACTGGCCTGCCTCTTTCAGTATCTCGGTAATGATACCGCTAATCTGCGGCTTCACGTTTACCTCGTTACGCGGTTCTATCTTACCCGTGATGATGGTCGTGCGCTGCAGTGTGTCCTTCTTTGGAGTGAACTCACTATAGACCACTTCCTTCGGCTGGCTCTTCTGCCAGAGGAACACGAAGGTTCCGATGAAAATCAAAGCCACCAAAGCGGCAATGATCAGTTTACTGTACTTCTTCATATCTATTTCTGTTTTTATTATTTTCTTCTTATTGGGTTTACTCATCCCGCATTGCGTCAACGGGCTTGATACTCATAGCACGGGCAGCAGGAGCCAATCCCGCCAGCACGCCCATCGCACTAACCATCAGCGCCGCGACGATGGCTGTCCAGAACCCCACCTGAAAGTGAGCCAACAGGATGCCGTCCTCGGTATTAGCCAATTCTAGCATCTGCAGGATCAGCACACCAAAGAGGATGCCACTCATACCTGCAACCAGCGTGAGCACGATGCTCTCGCTGATAATCTGAGCCAAAATGTTACGTGGCGTAGCACCGATGGCACGCCGAATGCCAATCTCCGTAGTACGCTCCTTGACGGTGACCATCATGATATTCGAGACACCGATGGCACCAGCCAACAGCGTTCCCAAGCCAACAAGCCAGATGAGGAAGTTGACACCTTTGAAGAGGTTATCCAACAATTGGAATAGCACCTCGGTATTAAACACCATTGCTCCCTGTTCGTCCGTCGGGTCCACATAGTGTGCCCTGGCAATAGTCTCACGGATGCGTGGT
>CAJONO010000175.1 GCA_905235905.1 uncultured Prevotella sp. | reverse complement strand
GTCGTAGCCCATGCCGACACGAAACCCACCCCCAACCCCTCCCGAGGGGAGGGGGGCTTGATTACCTTTACTATCTGATGAGGAATTTGCAGAACTATCCAAACTCCCCTCCCCTCGGGAGGGGTTGGGGGTGGGTCCCTGGGGGGTGGGTCTTTGGTTCTTTTTCTTAATCTTGCTCTTCTTGTTGCGCACGCGGAACAGGGGTGTCTGTAGTACATAGACGTGGCCCTTGCGGATCAGTTCAGGGAAGAACTGCAGGAAGAACGTGATGATGAGCAGGCGGATGTGCATGCCGTCGACGTCGGCATCGGTGGCCACGATGACCTTGTTGTAGCGCAGCGTGTCGAGTCCTTCCTCTATATCGAGTGCTGCCTGCAAGAGGTTGAACTCCTCGTTCTCGTAGACCACCTTCTTTGTTAGCCCGAACGTGTTTAAGGGTTTCCCCCTTAAAGAGAAGACGGCCTGCGTGTTCACGTCGCGGCTCTTCGTGATGCTTCCGCTGGCCGAGTCGCCCTCGGTGATGAAGATGCACGACTCTTCCTTGCGGTCGTCTTTCACGTCGCTGAAGTGTATGCGGCAGTCGCGCAGCTTGCGGTTGTGCAGGTTGGCTTTCTTCGCCCGTTCGCGGGCCAGCTTCGTCACGCCGGCCATAGCCTTTCGCTCCTTTTCGCTCTCCTGAATCTTCTGTAGCATCACCTCGGCTGTGTCGGGGTTCTTGTGCAGGTAGTTGTCGACCTCCTGCTTGATGAAGTCGCCCACGTACTTGTTGATGCTGGGGGGAGGAGGGGTGTCGCCAGGCAAACCAGCCACCACGGGCGCCATGGTGAGCGAGCCGAGCTTGATCTTCGTCTGGCTCTCGAACATCGGTTCCTCCACGTTGAGGGCAATGGCTGCCACGAGACCCGTGCGAATGTCGACATACTCGAAGTTCTTTTGGAAGAACTCCTTGATGGTCTTGGCAATATGCTCCTTGAAGGCGCTCTGGTGGGTGCCGCCCTGCGTGGTGTGCTGACCGTTGACAAACGAGTAGTATTCCTCGCCATACTGATTGGCATGGGTAAAGGCAATCTCGATGTCGTCGCCCGTGAGATGGACGATGGGGTAGAGGGCATCGCTGGTCATGCGGTCTTTCAGCAGGTCTTCCAGTCCTCGTCGCGACAGGATGCGCCGGCCATTGTACATGATGGCCAGGCCCGTGTTCAGGTAGGTGTAGTTGCGCAGCATGGTCTCCACGATGTCGTCGTGGAAGGAGTAGTGGAGGAAAAGCGTGTCGTCGGGTTCGAAGTAGATGTAGGTGCCGTTCTCGTCTTGCGTGGGTTCGGTGGTATCGCTGACGAGCTTTCCCTGCGAGAAGACGGCGCGGCGCACCTGTCCGTCGCGGAAACTGGCAACTTCAAAATGGCGGCTAAGTGCGTTCACGGCCTTTACGCCCACGCCGTTTAGTCCTATTGATTTTTTAAAAGCCTTTGAATCGTACTTGCCGCCAGTATTCAGAACAGAAACAGCCTCGATCATCTTGCCCTGCGGGATGCCACGGCCATAGTCGCGCACAGAGACGCGGAGGTTCTCCTCGACCGTAACCTCGATGCGGTCGCCGGCCTTCATCTTAAACTCGTCGATCGAGTTGTCGATTACCTCCTTCAGTAGCACGTAGATGCCGTCTTCGGGCAGTGAGCCGTCGCCCAGTCGACCGATATACATGCCGGGACGAAGGCGAATATGCTCCGTGCCAGTAAGGGTTCGAATGTTGTCGTCGGTATAGTCGACGGGCAAACCGTCGACCACGGACGTAGTGTTATAGTCTTCAGCCATTACTATATTAGAGAATTTCAGTACATAATTTGGTAATTGGCTACAAAATTATATCTTTTTCGTGAAATGACCAAACGAATAACAATTATTTGCTAATTTATTCAACTTCCGTATGTTAAAGGAGTTTAAGAGAATAGTTTATGCGAACTCATTCTTTATCCATTTTGGGAAAAATAAAGGGATGTTCTCAGGATACGGGTCGCTGCTCACACCTGGATTGACTTCTACAATATATTCAGGAGTGGCATCTATAACATAGTAAGGTGCATTTAACATTCTCAGTCTTTCCACAGCCTTGGACACAATTCCGGGGATGTTACCACTGCGATGATAGGCGTGGTTATTGATGATCCAATAGCGTTCTTCCTGATATATCGTATTCTCTGGCATGAACCGACGGATAATGTACGGTGGTCTCATGCTTTCGCGATATTCGTGGTAGGCTTTGGCCAGCCTTTCCATGCTTACCTCTGGCCATACTGGCAGCTCCTCCTCTGTATGACTTTCAGGAAACATGTATTTCAGCGATTTCAGACTACTACGCACAAAAGCCCGTTTCCAGCCGAGAGCTTCTATTTTCTCTACTGTTCTCTCATTCAGTTCCTGTGTCACAAACGAGGGTATGGTCAAATCTTCTATCAATGGCAGGTATACACTCATATCGCTTGTGGAACAGTAATCTTCCCAACGTGAGATATAACGTAAATCCGTTGGGAATGATGTCTTGTCGTTGATGATAAAAGAGCGGTACAGAAGTTTTTCTGCTTTCGGACTCGGCGTGGCTGAGACGCTAAGTCCGATTCTACGCATACCCTCCATCTCGTCGAGCCAGCCATTATAGAAATCTGGTGTGCTCGGTTCAAAACACGCTCTCTGATATATAATCTGCAGTTTCATATCACGTTGTCTTCATCGTTACGGAACAGGGCATGAAGCCATGCGGCAACGCTCAAGCGGGCACAATAATCTACGTAGGACTGAAATTCCATCTCAAAGACGTTACACTCAAGAATCCGTCTGGTCTCGGCTGGGGTGAAGTTACGGTTGCCTGTGAGTTCGTAAGCTTCCTCAAAAAGCAACTTGGTCATTGGCTTAGCCATTTCCAGCCCGCTTTGGCTCAGGCCGAACATATCGGCCACATAGCGGTACTGGCTCAGTTCACGGGGCAGTATGTCACTAAAGAATCTCCTGGCCCACCATTTCGATACATCCTCCTGTTCTCCAATGCGCAGGCTGGCTATTTGCCTGATGATGCCCATGTCGGAATATGGGATAAGCAGTCTGATCCTTGCTGGAGCATAATACAAATCATTCTCCCCAGTCACTTCAAACTCGTCACCGATAGCCAGTTTCAGGGGCATATCCTTACTGACTGGCTCTACAAACAAGCTGTCACCGCCCTGACCGGAGAAAACCGTTGTTACGCCTAATTCCTTGAACCGTCTCACGATAGCTTGACTTATGTCGAAATCCTTGAAAGCTACACCGTATGGTGTCTGGCATTTTGGACAGTTCTCTATATGGCTGTAGAATGGATGCTCGTCAATGTCTATGAGCTCAGCGTGGCTGGCATAGCCGGCCATGGCTTCCTGCACTTGACGCTCTGTGCGGAATTCCCAACGGTTGCTCTTGAAGCCAATGGCGACAAAAGGTATTCCCAGCTCATGGAGCCAGGCCATGATGATACTCGAGTCGAGACCGCCGCTTAGATGAACGCCTAAGAGTTCTCCCTTGAATTGGGAAAAATAATCCTCAACGGCACACATCAGCGTATCGCGGCTACATCCGTCTGTCAGGGCGATGGGAGAATATTCTATTTCTGTGTCCTGTTTTTCATGATTCCATCTATGTCCGGGCTCGATGATGGCATGGTGAGGGAACATCAGCTGATTACGGATGTGGTCTTTGTGTTCCACAAGAGAAGCGTACTGACGCTCATTGTCTAAATAGGCATCGATGTTGAAATCACGCCACATGCCCTGCTCCAGATACGTCCAGATGTCCTGCTCAATCCTATTGGTCTGCGTGTTGTAGAAACGGAATGAGCGGTCGTAATATCGGGGGCGGATTATCGTTTTCTTATTCATAGCAGCATCATCACAGGGCGGAAGTAAATCCATTGGTTGTCGAAGCAGTCGGCAGGCATACCGTCTTCAACGACCCATGCGTGCATTCGGACTGTAGGCAGGAAAGCGCCAATAAAAAGCGTTCCGTGCTGCCTGAAACGTCGGGAGGTCGTGGCAATGAACAAGGCGCGAGGCAGGCACAGGGTCTGCTGCCGCTTCATGCTGGGATATATGTTATAATAAAACATGCAGGCATCGCCGGCATCTGAAAAGATGTCCATCTGTAAAAGAAGGCAGACGTTGGTCAACGGATAGCAATGCATACTGAGCCATGTCAGCAGACGGGCATACCTTTCCACAAGCCAAGCATGTCTAACCGTCTTCCATCCCTGGCTCTTTTCACGTACTTTCATTCTGAAAGGATTGTGAACCGCATCCACATTTGGCGACTTGTATGGATTGTCTATCGGCAAAACGCCTACAGCATCCTCGCTGTTCGCACTTTTTGCCTTGCAGGTCAGGCAACCCCAGAAGGAGTTGAACCTGAACTCCTTGTCATAGAACACGATAGGGCGGCTGATGGTTTTCATTTGCAGAGAGAATCCCCCCAGTCATGCCAAGGGCTGACTGAGGGGATACATGTTAGATGGTTAGTTGATGTCTGCACGGCCGCCTGTGCTGCTGTCCTTCTTCATGTGAAGCTTGTAGTTGCGGTTGGCATCTTCAATGCCCACAGACTTTGCGCCCTGCACGTTCTTGCTCGTTGCGTAGATGTTTACGCCAAAGAACTTACTGATTACATTTTTCATAATTCATTTGTTTTTAAATTAGTGCCTACTCTTTTCAAGGATTTTCGGCATCGTCCTATGAGTTGTTATGGTATGTTCACCGTGACATCTTCAGACAAGCCCGATACCCTCGTCAGTTCCAGAGCGACGGTTTCGTTGCTGTTGTCTTTAAAAAATAGTGGCGCAAAGATAGTGATTATTTGTTTTTCGTGGCTTGTTCTTTTCGTTCTTGTGCTGGTTCTATTTGGTTCTTTTTGCTCTACTGGCGATGAAATGGGGATTTTTTGACAGTAAAACCAGCAGAGAGGCTTCAGTTGCGCAGCTGCTCCAGATAGTCCAAGTGGCGCAAGTCGCAGATATCGGATATGCGCTCCCAGACGATGTGTGAGGCATCTGAACTGTCGAGCCTGACACGATAGATGCCAAGGAATACGTAGTTGGAATCAACGAGGTTTTTCATAAAAGTGATGCGCAACTCGTTGGTGCGCATCACGGTGAAGTAGAGGTTGCAATTGTAGTCGGTCACCGTTTGTTCAGAAACGGTTAGGTCGTCAGGTTTCCAGTACTCGGTGATGGTGGGCATCAGGCTGTCGGGATTGCCGTAGTTGTGCCACACTGGATGACGGTATTGCGGACTCCATATAATGACTTGCGGATAGTGGGGTAACGGCTGGTCCCAGTAGTTACTGTCGTTGCTCACTATGCCGAAGCGCTTTAGGTAGTCGTTCGGAGAATCGAAGCTCTGGCCGGCTTTGATAATGTAGTAGTCATCGATGGAATCAGTTGTTTTTCGCAGAATTCTACCCCATCCGACGACAATCACCAATGCCATCGCCACGGCTACAGCAGCTATTACCCACCATTTTCGGGATACTGTGCGGCAGACGGGCGCAGTATTTTCTTCTGCCGGTGTGTTCTGGCCTGTTTCCTCGGAAGCGGTGCTACAGAACTGCTCCCAGTCATCGTAGCCGACATATTGCGACAGCAGGTTGAGCGTGGAACGACGTATGGTGGCATACTGCTGCACATAGCCCCACACGCGCTTCAGTGTGGAGGTGCTGATGTTCTGGTGCAACCTCTCGTAGATGTCCTCCGACAAGAAATTGAAATCCTTGGGCGAGACCATCTTCCGGCCTATCGTCTGCTCCACGGCCTGCCGCAATTGTTCTATGTGTCTATCGTCAGAGTTTTCCATGACTCAGCAAACTATTCTCACAGTGCTTTTTTGTAGCAGCGGCGACGCTTGTGCTGCTCGTTCTTGTAGTACATCCACTGGTTCTGCACCTTTCCGTTGGTTTCCATCTCTACGTGGGTCTCTCCCCACTCGAAGCCACACTTCTGGAAGCGGGGTATGAGGTCGTAGAACAGCAGTGAGTTGGCCCCCTTCGGACGGTATTCGGGCAGTACGCCGATGAGCAGGCAGTCGACGATGTTGGTTTTCTTCAGCCACAGGGCGCGGAATATGTGCCACCAGCCGAAGGGCAGCAGTCGTCCGTTCTTGCATTTCTGCAGGGCCTTGGTCAGCGATGGATAGCAGATGCCCACGCCGATGCACTTGTGGTCGGGGGTGTTCCAGTCTTCGATGAGCGTCACGAGGCTCAGGTCGAGGAATCGGAAATACATCTGCACATACTGGTCCATCTGCTTCTCAGACAGCTGTGAGTAGCCGTAGAGATGGCCGAAGGTGCCGTTGATCACCTCGAACACCTTCCTGCCGTACTGTGCAGGGCCGAACACGTCTTTCTTCGTGAGCTTCTTGATGTGCAGGTTGTAGCGCTGCATGGTCAGCTCGGCCACGCGGCGGAACTTCTCAGGCACACCGTCGGCAGGCACAAACACTTTGTACTCCACGTAGTCGTTGTCCTTCTCGTAGCCTTCCATCAGCTCCATGTGGTGGGGGTAGTACTCGTAGTTATAGGCCGTGGCCATGGTGTTCAGCTGGTCGAAGCCGTAGGTGAGCATGCCTTCGGGGTCCATGTCGGTGAAGCCCAGCGGGCCGATGATTTCCTTCATGCCGTTGCGGCGGCCAAAGTCTTCGACGGCCTTGAGCAGGGCTTGCGAAACCTCGGTGTCGTCGATGAACTCTAACCACCCGAAGCGCACGGCCGGCCGCTGCCATTGCTCGTTATAGCGGCGGTTGATGATGGCGGCCACGCGGCCGGCTATCTTTCCGTCCTTATAGGCCAGATAGTACTCCACGTCGCAGAACTCGAAGGCTCCGTTGGGGTCTTTGCGCCAGGGACTCAGTGTGAACACCTCGTCGCTGTGCAGGTTAGGGGCATCGAACTTGTTGCCACGATACAAATCATAACGGAACTGAATAAACTTTTCCAGCTCTTCCGGACCAGTTACTTTTCTGATTTCTACAGCCATGATATTCTTCTTATGATAGTTTATAATTTGCTTTGAAACGTACAAAGATACTTCTTTTTGCGCAAAAGGACGAAAAAAATGCTATTTTTTAACTATTTATCAGTTTTCTCGCCGTGTTTTCGCTGTTGAGGCGGTTGCCTACGAGCAGTTTGTGGGTGCCGTCGCCGAGTGTGGTGGCCAGGATATAGGTGCTGCCGCCGTCGGCCAGTTTCAGTCGTTTGCGCAGGTCGGCCACCGTGAGGGGGAAGTTGCGCACGGTGATATTGGCCTGACGAATGCCGGCCAGTGCTTGCCGCAGTTCTTGCTTGTTCATGGTGGTCATGCTACTGATGCAGAACTCGCGGCCGGGAAAATGAGCTATGCGATGCTGCGCGACGAAGAGGTGGCTGTTTCTGGCTATCTGGGCCACGCCGAAGCGTTTGCCGAGCAGGGCGAAGCAGCCGGCCTTCATCACCGAGGCGTTAGGCTCGTAGAGATAGAAGGGTGGGGTGGGTACTGCCGTGACCATTGTCTCTTCGTGGCAGTCCGTCTCGTCGTCGGTCCATTCCAGTTGTTCCCCGTCGTTCTCGCACACCAGTCTCAGTCCTTCGCCTTGCCGTGACAGCACCACCAGCAGCTCCTTGCACTCGCCGCCCACCGAGACGATGTGCAGTTGCCGCACTCGTTCTCGCCCCAGGTCGTCTATCGTCTTGCGCCAGTCGAGCATGGGCGAGAGCTTCAGCATGATGTGGTCGGCCTTGTCGAGGAGCAGGGGCAGCAGCTGCATCACGTCGGGGGTGCAGTCGGCCATGCCGTAGGTACGGGCACCGTGATTGTCGCGGCGGGCGGGGTCGATGAAGATGAGCGAGGCATGGCTGTCAAGCCGTTCCAGATAGTCAGTGCCATCGCCGCAGACGACGGTGGTGTTTTCGAGGCCCAGCGCATGGAAGTTATGACGCGCTATGTGGCACAGCTCTTCCTTCCGCTCTACGTAGACGGCCTCCGTAAACAGCGGTGCCAGGAAGGAAAAGTCGACACCGAAGCCGCCAGTGAGGTCGATGAGAGTTCCCCTTACGGCTCCCGAATGTCCGTAGGCCCCATAAATTGTGGCAACCACGGCGGCCTTGTATTGCGCTGCCTGTTCGCTGGAACATTGTTCCATAGCCAGATGTGGCGGGAAGAGCAGGTCCTCGTGCCGTGCCCAGGACGGCAGTTTGTGGCGAGCCGTTTGCCTGCCCTGAATCTGTTGCAGGGCGGCCACCATGTCGATGCCGGGCTCTGTAGAACCACGTAGCGCCAGCATCCTGACATCGTCGTCGGCATGCTGGCGCACAAAACGTTGTGTTGCTTCGTTCATTTTATCTTCCGAGGTATTTCTTGCCCTTGCTGATGTAGACACCGGCCTTTGCCGGCTGCTTGGCCTGCCGCTTCCCCGACAGTGAGTAGACGGTCTTCGACTGTTTCTTGCTTTTGATGTGGTCGATGCCCGTGATGCCCGATATTTTCACCTTGACACCCGTCAGCTGCATGTTGCCGCTGCCCTCGTCGACGCTCAGCGTCACCTGCTGCGCATTGCCCGTCCATGTCAGTCCGTTCACGCTGCCCGTCGAGGCCTGCAGCGTCTTGCTGGTTTCCTTGGCCAACTGGAACTCCAGTTCGCTCAGCCAGCCCTCTGCCACGCTGATGGTCAGCTTGTTGTTCTGGTACAGTCTGATCTGCGAGTCGTTGCAGTAGCGGTTGGCACCGCCCTCGCCCAGTGAATAGACCACGGTGATGCCGTTCTGAGTGCCCACCAAGTCGGCATCGTCGCTCTTGCTGATAGAGCCGCCGTAACTGGTGCCGAACAGCTGGTTGTTCAGGCTTATCATGCCGTCGATGGGCTGCTCGTCGCCGCCCTTTGTGATGGTATAGGTGGCCACGGTCTGGTAGCTCCTCACCCCGTCTTTCACGGCCATGGCCTTCAGCGTGGTGGTCGATGTGAGCGTGACGGGCGACTGGTAGACCTTGCTTTGCTCGGTCACCTCGGCACCGTTGGTGGTATAGTAGATGGTGGCCCCGCTCGTGGTGGTGGTCATGGCCACTTCGACCTTGTCGGTGAAGGTGCCGCCATTGGGCGAGAACACGGGCTGGTCGACGGTGGTCACGTCGGGACTGGTGCCGCTGTCGTAGTGGTCATAGCTGAAGGCCGTTTCCTTCTTCGAGCCCCATACATAGTTCTCTAATCCGGGATAGTCTACGAAGGGGTTGCGGTTCTTCTGCACTTCGTAGGCGGCATTGTTGCGGGCTGTCTCGCGCTCGTCGACGGGGTCTTGCTTCGACCATCGCATCAGCATGTCGAGATACCACTGCTGCAGTCCCGGATATTTCACGGTCGAGAACACGGCGTGTCCCCACTGTGTTGATTCCTCATAGCAGGTGACCATATAGAAATAGATGCGGGCAATGTCGCCCTTGATCTCGTCGTTCGGCTCGAACACCGTGCCGCTGTAGCCTGCCGTCTTACACGTGCCGAGCTTGCAGTAGCCGCCCGCCGACTGCTTGCTCACCGACCCCACCTCGGCCAGCGGATAGTTGGAGCGCATGCTGTTGACCCAGCTGTCGGTAGGCACCACCTGCACGACGTCGCTCTTCGGTGTGCCCGTCGAGGCTTCGAACCAGCTCTGCGGCACCAGATGCTCGCGGTTCCAGCCCGCGCCCTCTTTCGAGTTGCCGTGCTCGTTCCAGTCGTAGTTGGTGATGTTCGAATACCAGTCGCGCACCTTTCCGTCGGCGCGCTTGTCGGTCTTCTTATAGGCATCGTACAGCCCCGAATAGCTTGTCACCTTCGGGTTGGCTATAATATTATGCAGGGCTGTCTTCAGGGCCTGGCCCTTTTGGTTGTTGGCCGCCTGATAGTAGGTCTTACTGTTATTGGGTCCTTGTGCCAGGGTGCCCGTTGTTGTCAGGGCGACGGCCATCAGGCTGATGAAACGCAGTTTTTTGTTCATTTTGAAGGTTGCTTTAGAATAGTTAGCATGCAAAATTACATTTTTTACTCGTATTTCGCAAGAAAAATTCATAATAATTCGGTAGTTGTGGCAAAAATCCGTATCTTTGCACCATCTAAAAGCGAAAATTAAGACAATTTCCTTATGATGAACACATTTTTCGACTTCCGGCGCCCTGCGCTCACCATACTGTTGCTCGTGCTGCTTTCTGCGGCCAAGGGCCAATCCAATTATCGCCAGCGCCAGCTGACGATGGACGACGGGTTGCCGTCGAACGCGGTGACCAGTATTGTCCAGGATCAGCGGGGCTTCATCTGGATGGGCACCGAGGGTGGCCTGTGCCGCTACGACGGATTGCTCGTCAGCGAGTTTCCGCTGCCCTCATCGTCAGGCTCACACGTCACGGCCCTGCTGCCCATTGGCGAGAACGAGCTGCTGGTGGGAACGGTCAAGGGCCTTTTCCGCTTCTCGATGGTCACCGAGCTGCTCGACCCCCTGCCCCTTGAGCTTACGAAGCCGGTGAGCCGCCTGGCCCTCGACAGCGACGGACGCCTATGGGTGTCGACGCTGGGACAGGGTCTGCTGAGCTGCGACAGCGACGGCGACAACGTGCAGTCCTATCCGCTGACCGACTGTGGCGGCATGGTCAACTCGGTCTACGTCGACACCGACAACCAGGTGTGGGCCCTTAGCAGCCGGGGGTTGGGCGGACTGTGGCGGCTGAACAAGCAGGAAGATACCTTCGAGCCTGCCCAGATTGACGATGCCGCGGCCATGCCGGCCGATGCCACCTGCATGCTGCAGACCAGCGACGGCAACCGATGGATAGGCACCTGGGAGCACGGCCTGTGGCAGCTCAACGACGACCACCAGCTCGTACACATGCCTGCTGCCACTACCGGCCACTGTCACCACATTCACACCATCGCGCAGCTCTCGGCCGGCGAACTGCTCCTGTGCTGTGACGACGGCCTGTGGCTCTTCGACATGCAGAAGCGGGCGTTCGACCTCTACCAGCCGCAGCGCTTCGTCTTCACTGCCATGCGCGACGGCGAGGGCGGCCTTTGGGTGGGCACCTATTATGGCGGCATCGTCTATGTGTCGCCCATTGCCCATCGTTTCGATGCCACGCCCTGCGGCCTCGTTTCCCGCTTTGCCGAAGACCGGCGAGGGCGCATCTGGGTGGCCAGCGTGGGCGGAGGCATGGCCTGCTACAGTCGCGGGCGCCTCATGGCCGACGTGCCGGGGCAGGCAAAACTACAGCACATACACGCCCACGCCCTCTGTGCCGACGGCGACGACCTGTGGATGGGCACCTACAACGAGGGGGTCTACGTCTTCAGCACCGTCACCGGCCAGCTTCGCCAGTATCAGGCTGGCGAGGGTCAGCACTCGCTCTTCCCCAGCAGCTGCTCCTCTATCTTCCGCGACCATGCCGGCCGCATCTGGATAGCCATGAGCGAAGGGCTGTGCCGCTACGACAGGCAGTCGGACAGCTTCGAGCGCATCATGCGGCTCTCGTCGGTGGCTATCGACATCGATGAAGACAAGAAGGGAAACATCTGGCTGTCGACCCAGGGCGACGGTCTCTGCCGCTATCAGCCCGACAGCAAGCAGACGAAATACTACCACAACAACCCCGACGAGAAGACGACACTGGCCCATGACATTGTCAACTGTACGCTCATCGACCCTGAAGGCCGCATCTGGATAGGCACACAGGGCGGCCTGTGCAGCTACGACGAGAAGACCGACGGCTTCAATCGCATAGAGCTCGACGTGCCCCGTCAGGCCGTGGCCTCTATCACCGGGGTGCAGGGGGCTTTGTGGCTCTCGGGCGACTGCGGCGTACTGAAATACACCCCCGGCGAGAGTCTGCTGCGCTTCACTCGCCAGGACGGTCTCGTCTCCGAGCAGTTCCTGCCCAACGCGGTGCTCAAGGCCAGCGACGGTCGCATCTATCTCGGCACCATTCAGGGCTTCAACTCCTTCTTCCCCCATCAAATCAAGGTCAACCCCCTGCAGGCTCCCGTCTTCATCACCCAGTTAGAGATAGGCAACAACGTGATTCCCGTGGGCAACTGGCACCTGCCGCGCTCGCTCTCCGACATGGAGCAGCTCGACCTCTACTACAACGACCAGGTGTTCTCGCTGGCCTTTGCCTCGCTCAGCTACTGCTCGCCGCAGAAGAATATGTATGCCTACATGCTCGAAGGCTTCGACAAGCGCTGGAACTACGTGGAGAGCGACCGCCGCGCCACCTATACCAACCTGCCTGCCGGCGAGTACGTGTTCCGCGTGAAGGCCACCAACAACGACGGCATCTGGAGCGACCACGAGGCACGGCTGAAAATCGTCATCCACCCGCCTTTCTGGTGGAGCACCTACGCCAAGGTGGCCTACGTGCTGCTCATCGTCTTCCTCATCTGGGCCTTCATCTTCCTGCGCCTGAAGCTGGCAGAGCGCCGCCACCGCAAGGAGCTCTACTTGCTCAACGAGCAGAAGGAGCACGAGATGCAGCAGGCCCGCATGGAGTTCTTCACCACCATTGCCCATGAGATACGCACACCCGTGTCGCTCATCATCGGACCGCTCGACACGCTGAAACAGCAGCTCTCCACCCTCCCGCAACAGTCTACGGCCACGGCACAGAGCCTCGACATCATAGACCGCAATGCCCACCGCCTGCTCGACCTCGTGGGTCAGCTGCTCGACTTCCGCAAGGTGGGGCAGCAGCACGACCTCACGTTCACGGTGCTCAACCTGCCCGACCTGCTGCGCACCGTGGCCGCCAACTTCGGGCCGTCGTTCAAGAGCGATGGCATCAACTTCGTGATGAGGCTGCCCCGCGAGGCATTCATGGCCGCCGTCGATGCCGAGGCACTGACCAAGGTGGTGAGCAACCTGCTCTCGAACGCCCGCAAATACACGCGCAGCACCATCACACTGGCCTGCCGGCAGCTGCCCGACGGCAAGCACTTCACCATCGAGGTGACCGACAACGGACTGGGCATCACACGCGAGAACCAGAAGCGCGTGTTCCAGCCATTCTTCCAGACCGTAGGCTCGAAGCCGGGAACGGGCATAGGGCTGAGCATCGTGAAGCGACTGGCAGAGGCCCATCACGGCACGGTCGACATCGACTCGACCATGGGCGAGGGCACCACCTTCCGCGTCACGCTGCCCCTGCAGCAGGAAGTGGTGAGCGAGAATGCAGCCGCCGAACAGCCCAGCGACACCCCCGACAGCCAGGATCAGCCCGCAGAGGTGCCAGCCGAACAGGCAAAGCCGCGCATGCTCATCGTCGACGACAATGAGGACATGCTCACCTTCCTCGTCACCACCTTCATGGACACCTTCGACGTGACGCCCGCCCGCGACGGTGCCGAGGCACTGCAGCTGGTGAGCGACGGACTGGTGGGGAAGGACGGCATGCCGACGTCGATCTTCGACATTGTCATCAGCGACTGGATGATGCAGAAAATGGACGGGCCAGAGCTGTGCAGCCGACTGCGACAGAACCCTGCCACGGCACGACTGCCCTTCATACTGCTCACGGCAAAGACCGACAGCCAGTCGAAGGTGGAGGCCATGGAGAAGGGCGTCGATGCCTTCATCGAGAAGCCATTCGCCGTGAAATATCTCGAGGCATGCATCAAGAACCTCCTCAGCAGGAGGGAATAAAACCAACCTGCGGTTGGCGGACGCTCGGGACGCTCGGTCGGATTTACAATCCGACCGCAGCGAATATAAGCATTTTTAATGCGGCAAACGCGTTATAAGCGGATTGCAAATCCTTATACTCTATGCGGTCGGATTACAAATCCGACCGAGCGTAAGTACCGAGCGTAAGTACCGAGCGTCTATGCGGTCGGATTACAAATCCGACCGAGCGTAAGTACCGAGCGTAAGTACCGAGCGTCCGTCAACCGCACAGGTCGAAAAGAATTATGCTGCAATCCGCTATGAATTGCAGCATAATTCAGTATGTTTTGCGTTGTAATTCAGTATGTTTTGCGTGGTAATTCAGCATGAACCATGACGTAATTCAGCATCGGTTGCGACGGTTTTCGGCATCGTTCCTGTCGGAATTTTTCATCGGTTCTGCCGGGATTCTACCTGTTGCTCAGTCTGATTCTGCCATTGCTGATGATGGCTCCTTTCGTTGTTTCGGGATTCACGAGGCGGCCCTGCAGATTGTAGGCGGCACCGTTGTCGGCACCGAGGCTTGGGTCGGTGCCGAGGGTGCCCACGGAGGCTGTGGCCTTCGGCACCACTTCGATGTAGTCGATGTCGGGCATCCAGCTGGAGGCGTTCGACAGGCGTATGCTGTTGATGCCTTTCTGCAGCTGTATCTCGATGGTCTTCTTGCCCACCTTCTGCCAGCTGCCCGAATTGGCCGAGATCGTCTTCACCTTCGTGCCGTTGATGCTGACGGTGATGTTGCGGTTCTCGCCGGAGATGGAGGCAATGGTGAGCAGGTAGGGGCCGCCCTCGTTGCTGTAGACGTTGTTCCACACCAGGTCGTTCTTCTCGCCGTAGCCCAACCAGCCGGCCTTGTAGCCGCCGGAGCAGATGTCGGATGCCTCGTAGATGCCGGTCTTCTCGGCCTGGTTGTTCTTGATTTCCTGATAGTCGCTGATGTAGGCTGTCTCGGCCTCATAGCGAGTGCGCTCCAACCGCTCGCCGGCCTCGGCCACGTAGATGCGGGTGGCGTGGGCTGGGAGGCTCACCTCGTACTGCCCTGCGAAGGTGCCGAGGTCTTTTTTCAGGAACACGTCGCGCAGCCTGACGGAGTCGGCCAGGTCGATGTCGCGAAACGCAACGGTGACCTTCTTCGCCTCGTCGCCGGGATTGTAGACGGCGAAAGCGCGCTTCGTGCCGTAGGCTTTCTCCACATCCTTCACTAACAGGTGGCAGCCGTCAATGAGTCCTGCCACGTAGGCCTGCTGGTAGAGCGTGTCCTGGTTCAGGGCTATTAGCTCCTTGTTTCTGAGCAGGTTGAGGGTGGCGGTCTTGATGGTGCTCAGGTCGCAGCCTATGAGCAGCGGCGAGTTCATGATGCACCACAGGCCGAAGTGGGTCTTGTCTTCCTCGGTGCTGAGCGAGCGCCCCACTTCGAGCATGTCCATGTCGTTGTAGTGGCCCTTCGAGCAGTAGGCCGCGAGGTAGAAGTTCTCGGCGAGGATGCCTTTCACCGATTCCCACGAGTTGTTGATGTCGCCCGTGGTGCGCCAGGAGAAGGCGGCGCCGTCAATCCAGGTGCCGGGATAGGCCCATCGGCAGGCGTTCATGCGCACGTCGGTGCGCCCCGTGTTCTCGATGGCACGGGCGATGGCCGTGTAGCGGGCCTGCTCGTCGAGCACTAAGTGGTCTTCGTTATGGTAGTAGGAGCCGCCGCAGAAGTCTACCTTGATAAAGTCGAAGCCCAGCTCCTTGAAGAAGTAGTCGGCGTCCTGCTGGTCGTGCTCGTAGAGGCCCACGCCCTTGCCTGTGGCATCGCCGTTGAACATGCTGCCGCAGGTGTTGCGCCCGGCATCGCTGTAGATGCCGGCCTTCAGGCCCTTCGCGTGGATGTAGTCTACCAGACCCTTCAGCCCGTTGGGGAAGCGGGTGGGGTGGATGAGCAGCTGGCCCGTCGTCTTGTCGCGCCCGCCGAAGTAGCCGTCGTCGATGTTGATGTGGTCGAAGCCCACGTCGAGCAGCTTCTTCGACACCATCGCGTTGGCCTGTTTCTTGATGAGCGCCTCGTTGATGTTCACCCCATACGTGTTCCATGAGCTCCAGCCCATCGTGGGGCCTTCCTGCGCCATGGCGGCTGTGGCCACTAAGGCCATGAGTAGCATTCTTGTCTTCATATTTTCTGGAATAGTGTTACTTTTTTGCAAAAATACGAAGAAAATCCCAATTACCAAACGCTTTTTGGAAAAAAGATATGGAAAAAGTTGGTCATTCACGAAAAAAGGCTTAACTTTGCGCGTTCTCCGTTTTTTGAGACCGATGACGACCGACAGGCATTTTCTTGAGAAAGGACTCTCCGAGGCCCTTGTGCTGGAGAGCCGCCGCCAGCATGGCTCCAACGTGCTGACGCCGCCTGCGCGCCGTTCGCTCTGGCAGCTCTATTTGGAAAAATACGACGACCCCATTGTGCGCATCCTCCTGGTGGCTGCGGCGGTGTCGCTCTGCCTGGCCTTCGTCAGCGGCCAGTTTGTCGAGACCGTGGGCATCATCCTCGCCGTGCTGTTTGCCACGACCGTGGGCTTCTATTTCGAGCGCGATGCCGCCAAGAAGTTCGACGTGCTCACACAGCTGGGCGAGGAACAGGCGGTGAAGGTGCTGCGCGACGGGCAGGTGGCCGAGATTCCACGCCGCGACGTGGTGGTGGGCGACGTGGTGCTGGTAGAGGCGGGCGACGAGGTGCCTGCCGACGGCGAGCTGCTCACGGCCACCGCCTTGCAGGTCGACGAGTCGGCCCTCACCGGCGAGCCTTTCGCCGAGAAGCATGCCGCCGCCTTCCGTGCCGCCGGCTTTTCCCCGTCGGAAGCCCCCGCCGCGGTTCGTGCCGCCGGGTTTTCCCCGTCGGAAGCCCCCGCCGCTTTCCGTGCCGTCGGCTTTTCCCCGTCGGAAGCCTCCCCCGCGGTTCGTGCCGACGGGTTTTCCCCGTCGGAAACAGCCGCCTACCCCCCCAACCTGCTGCTGCGCTCGTCGATGGTGATGACGGGCACGGCGCGCATGGTGGTGACGGCCGTGGGCGACCAGACCGAGATAGGCCGCGTGGCGAGGGAAGCCACCGAGCTATCGGCCGTGAAGACCCCGCTCAACCTGCAGTTAGACCGCCTGGCAAAGGTCATCAGCAAGATAGGCTCTGCCGTCTCGGTGGTGGCCTTTGTCGCTTTCCTTCTGCATGACATACTGACCAACGCCCTCTGGCACACCACCGATTACCTGTCGATGGCCGAGGTGGTGCTGCGCTACTTCATGATGGCCGTCACGCTCATCGTGATGGCCGTGCCCGAAGGGCTGCCCATGGCCGTCACGCTGGCACTGGCACTCAACATGCGCCGCATGCTGCAGTCAAACAATCTCGTCAGGAAGCTGCAGGCATCGGAGACGATGGGCGCCGTGACCGTGATATGCACCGACAAGACGGGAACGCTCACGCAGAACAAGATGGCCGTGAGCGAACTGCATGAACTCGAAGGATCGACGGCGGCAGGCATCTTCTTGTGCATTGCACTGAACTCTACCGCCCATGCCGCCACCGACAGCCGCAGTGGCATTGGCAACCCCACCGAGGTGGCCCTGCTGCAATGGCTCGGCAAGAACGGTGGCGATGCCGGGGCACTGCGGAGCGAGTATGCCGTAGCCGACCGACTGCCCTTCTCCAGCGACCGCAAGTTCATGGCCTCGCTCGTGAAGGGCAACGGCCAGACGCTGCTGCTGGTGAAGGGTGCCCCCGAGGTGGTGCTACCCCTGTGCAGCATCGATCCACAGAAACGCTCGGCCATAGAGCACCGCCTGCTCGGCTATCAGCGCGAGGGCATGCGAACACTGGTGCTGGCCATGACCACCGTAGAGGAGGAAACGAAGCTGATTCCCGACTGCATGCCACCGCTCCATGCCCAGGCTCTCGTGGCCATCAGCGACCCCGTCAGGCCCGACGTGCCGAAGGCCGTGAAAGACTGCCGGCGGGCGGGCATAGAAGTGAAGATGGTGACGGGCGACAACCAGCTGACGGCCTTGCAGATAGCACGGCAGATAGGTCTTATAGACAAGGAGGACAATGGCACCGTGACCGACCGTGGCATAGCCATCGGCGGAGCCGAGTTTGCCGCACTGTCTGAACAGGAAGCACTGCGCTACGCAAAGACGCTGCGCATCATGAGCCGCGCCCGCCCACAGGACAAGCAGCGACTGGTGCAGCTGCTGCAACGGCAGGGCGAGGTGGTGGCCGTGACCGGCGACGGCACCAACGACGCGCCGGCACTGAACCACGCCCACGTGGGGCTGTCGCTCGGCAGCGGCACCAGCGTGGCCAAGGAGGCCAGCGACATCACACTCATCGACGACTCCTTCCGCTCTATCGTCAGGGCCGTGGAGTGGGGACGCTCGCTCTACAAGAACATTCAGCGGTTCATCTTCTTCCAGCTCGTGGTCAACGTCACGGCACTATTGCTGGTGCTCGGCGGAGCGGTCATAGGAACGGAGATGCCGCTCACGGTGACACAGATACTCTGGGTCAACCTGATTATGGACACCTTTGCCGCCATGGCACTCGCCTCGCTGCCACCGTCGCACGAGGTGCTCGCCCAGCGGCCGCGACGGGCCGACGAGTTCATCATCTCACGGCCCATGATGCGGGGCATAGCCTTCTGGGGCACGGTGTTCTTCCTCTTCACCTTTCTCTATTTATACTGGCTCGAGAACAATGCCGTGGGAATGGGCGTGAACACCTACGAGCTGACGAAATTCTTCACCGTCTTCGTCATGCTGCAGTGGTGGAACCTCTTCAACGCCCGCGCCTTGGGGTCGCGCCACTCGGCCTTCCGACACTTCTTCTGGGGCAAGGGCTTCGTGCTGGTGCTGGCCATGATTCTGCTCGGACAGTGGCTGATTGTAGAGTTTGGCGGCCAGATGTTCCGCACCGTGCCGCTGCCTCCTTCCGACTGGCTGCAGATCGTCCTGCTTACCATGCCCGTGATGCTGGCAGGCGAGCTGTACAGAATGGCGCAAAGGTTGAAAAGAGAATAGCGTTCGTGTGCGGCGGTTTGCCCGCCGCAGGAAATAGCGTTCGTGTGCGGCGGTTTGCCCGCCGCAAAAAATAGGGTTCGTGTGCGGCGGTTTGCC
>CAJONO010000174.1 GCA_905235905.1 uncultured Prevotella sp. | reverse complement strand
TTGCCATCAAAGATGGCGAACTTACTCCGTCTCGACAAAAAAAGAAATGACTTTCTTTTGTTTTGTGCTCGACTTTTCGTAACTTTGCAGCGCGAGACAGTAAAGCAACAAATAACTAAAACGAATGAAGCAAGGAATTCTTATCGCTTCGGCTCTTGTCGTGATGAGCACGACGCTCTCGGCGCAGGAACGCCATCGCTTCCAGCGCGAGCCGTTCACCACAGAGACTCCCATGACCCACGACCCTGTGATGGCCAAGGAGGGCGACACCTATTTTATATACGCCACAGGCATGGGCATTCAGCAGATGACGTCGAAAGACCGCAAGACGTGGACGGTGCTGCCACAACCCGTAATGACCGTTATTCCCGGCTGGACCACCGACTCTGTGCCCGGTTTCCGCAACCATGTGTGGGCGCCCGACGTCATTCAGTGGCACGGTCGCTGGTGGCTGGCATATAGCTGTTCTACCTTCGGCAAGAACGGCTCGGCCATAGGACTGCTCAGCAGTAGGTCGCTACGGGCAAACATCTGGACAGACGAGGGTTGCATTGTGGCTTCACGTGAGAAGCGCGACAACTGGAATGCCATCGACCCGAACTTCGTCATCGACGACAACGACACGCCATGGCTCGTATGGGGATCGTTCTGGGACGGCATACAGCTGGCCCGTCTCGACTCAACGATGCATCTCGACAAGCATCAAGCCCCAAATGCCGTGCCTCAAATCAAGACCATTGCCCGGCGTTACGACCCCAGCTTCAAGCCTTCGGAGCCCAACCCGACATCGAGATTTGCCGGCACTAACGCCATCGAGGCCCCATTCATCTTTAAGCACGATGGCTGGTACTATCTTTTCGTGTCGTGGGACTATTGCTGCCGTGGCACCAAGAGCAACTACCGCGTGGCCATGGGGCGCAGCAGAAGGGTGGAAGGCCCTTACCTTGACCGCACGGGAAAAGACATGGCCCATGGCGGCGGTACCCTGTTCATAGAGGGCGACAAAAAGGAGTGGGAGGCCGCCGGCCACTGTGCCGCCTATACTTTCGACGGAGAGGACATCTTCATCTGCCACGGCTATAGCACCACCCGGAATGGTGCCGCCCTGCTTATTCAACGCCCCATTAGCTGGACTGCCGACGGATGGCCGGAACTTTTGCCGTAAAGATGTCAGTAGAAGCGAAACAACAAATCATTTAATCATACTACCAAACATGGAAATCATTATCGGACTTTTAATCATTGCTGTTGGCGCTTTCTGCCAAAGCTCGTGCTACGTGCCCATCAACAAAATCAAGGACTGGTCGTGGGAGTCGTACTGGATTGTGCAGGGCGTGTTTGCCTGGCTCGTGCTGCCGTTCCTCGGTGCCTTGCTGGCTGTGCCTGAAGGACATTCGCTGTTCGGACTATTCGCCGATGCTCCGTCGTTCAACGTGTGGATGACTATCCTCTTCGGTGTACTCTGGGGCGTAGGCGGCCTGACGTTCGGCCTGTCGATGCGCTATCTCGGCGTGGCCCTGGGACAGTCTATCGCCTTAGGAACCTGTGCCGGTCTGGGCACTATCATGGGCCCCGTACTGCTGAACATCTTCTTCCCCGAGCTGCATGCGCTGGAGTCGCTTACGTTTGCCGTGATTCTCGGCGTGGTGGTGACGCTCATCGGCATTGCCATCATCGGCGTGGCAGGCGGCATGAAGTCGGCAGCCCTGTCGGAAGAGGAGAAACGCGAGGCCGTGAAGGACTTCAACTTCCCGAAGGGCCTGGCCATCGCCCTGCTCGCCGGCTTCATGAGTGGTTGCTTCAATGTGGGCCTGGAATTTGGCAAAGACATCAACTTCGGCGAGCTGACCGACCCGATGTTCCGTACGCTGCCCGCCACGCTGCTGGTGACCTTTGGCGGCTTCCTCACCAATGCCGTCTACTGCTTCTACCAGAACCAGGCAAACAAGACTTGGGGCGACTATAAGAAGACGGCAGTATGGGGCAACAACCTGCTGTTCTGCCTGCTGGCCGGTGCCCTTTGGTACTCGCAGTTCTTCGGACTGTCGTTAGGCCGCTCGTTCTTCGAGGCCGGAGGCACCATGGACGTGCTGTCGTTCTGCATCCTCATGGCACTCAACGTCACCTTCAGCAACGTCTGGGGCATCATTCTCAAGGAGTGGAAGGGCTGTTCGCCCAAGACCATCGCCGTGCTCGTCTGCGGCATCGTGGTGCTGGTCGTTTCCTGTTTCCTTCCTCAACTCGTCTAAAACAAAACCCTAAATCTTAACAGATATATGTCAACGCTAACAATTCTCATTGTCACCGCTTTTGTGATAGGCTATATGTGCATAGCCTTGGAGAGCGTGACGAAAGTAAACAAGGCTGCCATTGCATTGCTCATGTGCGTGGTGTGCTGGACATTGTTCATGATGGCGCCTGCCAGCTATTACCCGACAGTTGAGCCCGACAGCGTGGTACATCACATTGCCGAAGTCATCGAGCACCATCTGGGCGATGCCGCCGGTACGCTGTTCTTCCTGATGGGTGCCATGACGATTGTCGAGATTGTCGACTCGAACGGCGGCTTCAACTTCGTTCGCGACACAATGAAGACACGGTCGAAGCGCAAACTACTTTGGCGCGTGGCCTTCATGACCTTCTTCCTCTCGGCCATCCTCGACAACCTGACCACGTCGATTGTGATGATCATGGTGCTGCGCAAGCTGGTGCAGAACCGCGAAGACAGGCTCATCTATGCCGCGCTGGTCATCATTTCGGCCAATAACGGCGGTGCCTTCTCGCCCATCGGCGACGTGACCACCATCATGCTCTGGATCAAGGGCGTCATCACCACCCAGGGTGTGCTCACCGAAATATTCGTACCATCGATGGTGTCGATGCTCATTCCCGCCTTCATCCTGCAATATCAGCTGAACGGCAAGTTCGACAAGGAGCAGAACCTGCCGAAGGCCGACGTGAGCCAGTTCACCAAGGTGCAACGCGACATTATTTTCTGGCTGGGTGTGGGTGGCCTGGTATTCGTACCCATCTTCAAGACGTTTACCCATCTGCCACCGTTCATGGGCATTCTGCTGGTACTGGGCGTCCTCTGGACAGTGACCGAGATATTCCATTACAACACGTCGGAGGATGACACCATGGCCAAGCGCGTCAGCGACATCATGACGAAAATCGACCTCTCGACCATCATGTTCTTCTTAGGCATTCTCATGGCCGTGGCCGTGCTACAGGAAGTTGGAGTGCTCACCTCACTGGGCGAAGGGCTTAACGAGGCATTCTCGGGCAACTACTACGTTATCAACGGCATTATTGGAGTGCTCTCGTCGATAGTCGACAACGTGCCATTGGTGGCAGGCTGCATGGGCATGTATCCCGTGGCTGCCGAAGGGGCTATGGCCGTCGACGGCATCTTCTGGCAGCTATTGGCCTACTGTGCCGGCGTGGGCGGCTCCATGCTCATTATCGGCTCGGCTGCCGGCGTGGTGGTCATGGGCTTAGAGAAAATAACCTTCGGCTGGTATATGAAGAAAATCACGTGGATTGTGTTTGTGGGCTATCTGACTGGCATCGGATGCTACTGGGTGGAAAAGCTCCTGTTTTAGCCGTCGCCGACATCGAACAGATAAATACACTTGCTTATGACTTCAGACAAGCAACAGCGCTATGAGGAACTGCTGCCCCAAGTGGCAGCACTCGTAGAAGGTGAGACCGAAGAAATGAGCGTACTGGCCAATGTGTCGGCAGCATTGCACGAACAGTTCGGCTTCTGGTGGACGGGGTTCTATCTGGTTCGCAATACCGGCAGTGGCCAGGAGAAAGAAGGCAAGGCATCTGCTGAAAAGGGAAAACTGCCGTCGAGAGAACTGCGTTTAGGTCCGTTTCAGGGGCCTGTGGCCTGCATGCACATAGGCTATGGCCGTGGGGTCTGCGGCACGGCGTGGCAGCGCGGACAGACGGTGATTGTGCCCGACGTGGAGCTGTTTCCCGGCCACATAGCCTGTTCGTCGGCCTCGCGCTCTGAAATCGTCGTTCCCATACACGACAAGTCGGGAAATGTAGTGGGTGTGCTAGACATTGACAGCCGGGAACTGGCCACCTTCGACGAAACCGACCGACACTATTTGGAGCTGTTGGCCGGTATTGTCAGCCGAACACTCTATACATGACTTAGTGATGGGATTTTTCCCGCACTCTCCGTAGTCAATGCAATCGATTGACATACGGAGAGTGTTTTTTTGAACATGGCATATAAGTGATTATTTGACCTTTTTTCATATCTTTGCGCAAAGATAATAACTAAAAGCATTGAAACCGAATGAAGCACGTAAACTTGTTAGCAGTTCTTCTGTTATTGCCACTTGCCATGCTGGCAGGCGAAGTGAAATCGCCCAACGGCAACATCGTGGTCAGCATGAATGTCGACACGCAGGGACGACCCACCTACAGCATGACCTATAAGGGAAAGACCGTGGTGAAGCCTTCGCATTTGGGCTTCCTGCTGGCCAAGGACAAGCATGCCTCGAAGAAGATGGAAGAGACCGACCTAATGGAGGGATTCCGTATCAAGAGCGAGACCACGTCGACCTTCGACGAGACATGGAAGCCCGTGTGGGGTGAGACGGCCGATATTCGCAATCACTATAACGAATATGCCGTCACGCTGTCGCAACAATGGAAGCAGCCCCGCGTCACGGCGGGGCCTGGCGAGCGAGGTTTGTATGAGGAACAGCACGAGCGCACCATCGTCATCCGTTTCCGCGTCTATGACGACGGCATCGGCTTCCGCTACGAGTTTCCCCAGCAGAAAGACCTGAACTACTTTATCATCAAGGAGGAAAAGACCGAGTTTGCCATGACAGACGACCACACGGCATGGTGGCTGCCAGGCGACTATGACACGCAGGAGTATGAGACCACCGAGTCGAAACTCTCTGAGATTAAGGACTACTGGGAGAAGACGCTAAAAGACAGCAAGGGCAACTCGTCGGCCACGCCATTCTCTCCCACGGGCGTACAGACCTCGCTGCAGCTGAAGACCGCCGACGGACTCTACATCAACATACACGAGGCGGCCTGCATCAATTATGCCACGATGCACCTCGACTTGAACGACCACACCTTCGTCTTCACCTCGCACCTCACCCCCGACGCCACAGGGCTGAAGGGCTGCATGCAGACGCCCTGCACCTCGCCCTGGCGCACGGTGATGGTGTCCGACGATGCCCGCGACATGCTCTCGTCGAACCTTATCCTGAACCTGAACGAGCCTTGCGCCCTCAACGACGTGTCGTGGATTCACCCCACGAAGTACTGCGGCGTGTGGTGGGAGATGATTGTAGGCAAGAGCAATTGGCACTATACCGACGACTTTCCCTCCATCTACCTCGACAAGATCGACTGGCAGAAGGTGAAGCCCCACGGTCGTCACGCTGCCAACAACGAGAAGGTGCGCCGCTACATTGACTTCGCTGCCGAGAACGGCCTGCAGGAGGTACTTGTAGAGGGATGGAACGTTGGCTGGGAAGACTGGGCCAACCTATGGAAGCGCGACGTGTTCGACTTCGTGACCCCCTACCCCGACTTCGACCTCAAGGCCCTGAACGACTACGCCCACTCTAAGGGCGTGAAACTGATGATGCACCACGAGACCTCATCGTCGACACAGAACTACGAGCGCCACTTGGAGGCGGCCTACTCGCTGATGAACCGGTATGGCTACGATGCCGTGAAGAGCGGCTATGTGGGCGACATCATTCCCCGTGGCGACCACCACTACTCGCAGTCGATGAACGACCACTACCTGTATTGCGTCAAGGAAGCCGCCAAACACCATATCATGGTGAACGCCCATGAGGCCACTCGCCCCACAGGACTCTGCCGCACCTATCCCAATCTGGTAGGCAACGAGAGTGCCCGTGGCACGGAATACGAGGCATTCGGCGGTTCGCGTCCCGACCATACTGTCGTACTGCCCTTCACTCGTCTACAAGGAGGTCCGATGGACTATACACCCGGCATTTTCGAAAGACTGAGCGAATGGAGCGACAATCCGCACTTCGTCCACACCACACTCGTTGGCCAGCTGGCCCTCTACGTGACGATGTACTCGCCCCTTCAGATGGCTGCCGACCTACCTGAGAACTATGCCAAATACATGGATGCCTTCCAGTTTATCAAGGACGTAGCCTGCGACTGGAGCGACTCCCGCTACTTGGAGGCTGAGCCGGGCGACTACATCACCGTGGCCCGCAAGGCCAAAGGCACCGACAACTGGTTCGTGGGCGGCAAATGCGACGAGAACGGACACAAGACCGTCCTGAAACTCGACTTCCTCGACAAAGGCTGCAAGTACGACTGCACCATCTATGCCGATGCCAAGGATGCCCACTTCGAAACGAACCCAAAAGCCTATACCATCACCAAGAAGACGGTGAAGGCAGGACAGACCCTCAAACTCGACGAGGCGCCTGGCGGAGGCTTTGCCATCAGCCTTATAAAACAACATTGAACACTCAAACCCACCCCCTACCCCTCCCGAGGGGAGGGAAGCCTATATAGAATAGGAGGGAAAGCGCAAGGAAAGGCAGAGGAAAGCAAAATAAACAATAGTGAAAAGCAGAGAAAACAAAATGGACGAGAAACAAGAACCAGCAAAGCTATATACACTCCCCTCGGGAGGGGTTGGGGGTGGGTCTTCAACCCTCAACCCTCAACACTCAACCCTCAACACTCAACCCTCAAATCTCAATAACTGACAGATGAAAAAACTGATAATGTTTGGAATGGCAGCTTTCATCATGGGCTGCGAGAGCCAGAAGCAGGAAGCGTTCAGCTTCGACGAAATGACCTATTCGCCTACCGAGACTGTGTTCAAACTCTTTGCGCCCTCCGACGCAACCTGTTTTGTAGTGGTAGACAGCAACACTCTTCCCATGTCGAAGATGGAAGAGGGCAGCGCTCTTCTCAAAGAGGGAGCCATCTGGACGGCAACCGCCAAGGGCGACCAGAAAGGCAAGACCTACCAGTTCGTAGTCAACGGGCAGGCATCGCCCGGTGTGTTTGCCAAGGCCGTCACCGTAAACGGAGAGAAAGCCGTCGTGCTCGACCTGAAGGATACGAATCCCGAAGGATGGAAGAACGACAAGCCCGTACGCCCCGCCGAAGGGCTCATCGTCTACGAAATGCACCATCGCGACTTCTCTATTGCCCGCGACGATGCACAGCACAAGGGAAAGTACCTGGCGATGACCGAGGCGTGGGCTACGGAACACCTCAACGACCTGGGCATCAATGCTGTGCATATCCTGCCAAGCTACGACTTCGGCTCGATCGACGAGACCCGCCTCGATGAGCCACAATACAACTGGGGCTACGACCCCGTGAACTACAACGTGCCCGAAGGCTCGTACTCCACCGACCCCAATGAGCCGGCCACACGCATTCGCGAGTTCAAGCAGATGGTACAGGCCTTGCATCAGGCAGGCATTGCCGTCATACTCGACGTGGTCTACAACCACACCTACGACATCGGGCGCTCCAACTTCCAGCGCACCTATCCCGACTACTATTATCGCAAGACCCAGGAGGGCGAATACAGCAACGGCAGCGGATGCGGCAACGAGACGGCCTCGGAGCAGCCGATGATGCGGAAGTTCATGATAGAAAGCGTGAAATACTGGGTGAAGGAATATCACATCGACGGTTTCCGCTTCGACCTCATGGGCGTTCATGACATTGAGACGATGAATGCCATCAGGAAAGCACTCGACGACATCGACCCCACCATATTCATCTATGGCGAAGGCTGGAGCGCCGGTGGCTGCGCACTGCCCGGCGAACAGTTGGCCTTGAAAGCCAACATACCTCAGATGCCAGGCATTGCCGCTTTCAGCGACGACATGCGCGATGCCCTTCGCGGCCCGTTCAGCGACGACACGAAATGCGGATGGCTGGGCCGCTCCTTCGACAACAAGGAGGCAGAAAGCCTGAAAGCCGGCATCGCAGGCATGATTCAGCATCCACAAATCGACTACACGAAGGTGAACTACTCCAACGAGCCATACGCCGCAGAACCCACACAGATGATGGCCTACGTGAGCTGCCACGACGACATGTGCTTAGTCGACCGCCTAAAAGCCAGCATACCCAACATCACCGAAGACGAGCTGATACGTCTCGACCTGCTTGCCCAGACAGCCGTGCTCACCTCGCAGGGAGTGCCATTCATGCTCAGCGGCGAGGAACTGCTCCGCGACAAGAAAGGCGTACACAATTCCTACGAATCGCCCGATTCCATCAACCAGCTCGACTGGAAAAACAAAGCAAAGTACCCGCAGGTATTCAAGTACTACAAAGACCTCATTGCCCTGCGCAGGCATCACCCCGCCTTCCGCCTGGGTTCTGCCGACCTGGTGCGCAAGCATCTTGAGTTCCTCGAAACGCCCAACGACGGCGTGGTGGCCTTCCTGCTGAAAGACAATGCCGGAGGCGACAGCTGGCGCAACATCATTGTCATTCTCAATGCCAACAAGGAGTCGCAGACCGTTCGCGTACCCCAGGGCAGCTACACCGTCGTTTGCTGCGACCTGCAAATCGACGAGCAAGGTCACGGAAACATAGAAGGCGACTACGTGGTGGTCGATTCACAATCAGCATTAATACTTCACGACTAACACAATTATGAAAGCAAAGAGACTATTCGTAATGGCAGGCACGGCAATGCTGCTGGCAGCCTGCACCGGCAATGGCAGCAGCCCGACAGACGGCAGCGACAACGACGACCTGCAGGACACAGCCAACCTGACAATCGACCGCATTGAGCCCACCGACTGGTTCGTAGGCATGAAGAACCCACAGGTGCAACTCATGGTCTACGGCAAGGACATCGCCACAGTCAAGAAGGTGACGACCGACTATGCCGGAGTGCGCATCGACAGCATCGTGCGCCTCGACTCGCCCAACTACCTCCTGCTCTACCTCAACCTGAACGGAGCCAAGGCAGGCACCATGACGCTGAAGTTCGGCAAGAAGGAAATCGGCTATCAGCTGAAAGAGCGCGAGATGCCCGGCACCGAGCGGCGCGGCTTCGACATCAGCGACGTGCTCTATCTGCTCATGCCCGACCGCTTCGCCCAAGGCCCCAACCACAACCCGCAGGTAGAAGGCATGCAGGCCTACAAGGAAGACCGCAACGCCCACTCACTCCGTCACGGCGGCGATCTGGAAGGACTGAGCCAGCACTTAGACTATTTCTGCGAGCTGGGCGTCACCGCCCTGTGGTTCACCCCCATCCTTGAAAACGACTCGCCCGACAACGGCGAGTGGTCAACCTATCACGGCTATGCCTGCACCAACTACTACCGCGTAGACCCCCGCTTCGGCACGAACGACGACTATCGCCGGCTCATCGACGCCTGCCACGCCAAGGGCCTGAAAGTAGTCATGGACATGATCTTCAACCACTGCGGCTTCGAGCATCCCTGGGTAGCCGACATGCCCGCGAAAGACTGGTTCAACCTGCCCGAATGGCTAAAGGAGAGCGGCGGCACCAGCGACTCGCGCAACACCAGCTTCCTGCAGACCTCCTACAAGCTGACGCCAGTCCTCGACCCCTACGCCTCGGAAGTAGACAAACGCGAGACGCAGGAGGGATGGTTCGTGTCGACCATGCCCGACCTGAACCAGCGCAACCCCCACCTCATGCGCTACCTCATACAGAACAGCATCTGGTGGATAGAGACAGCAGGCATCGACGGCATCCGCATGGACACCTACCCCTACGCCTTCCGTGAGCCGATGGCACAGTGGATGAAAGAACTCGACGAGGAATATCCCAACTTCAACACCGTGGGCGAGACATGGGTCACACAGCCCGCCTACACAGCCACCTGGCAGGCCAACTCTCAACTCTCAACCCTCAACTCTTATCTCAAGACCGTGATGGACTTCTCGTTCCAGGAGAAGCTCGACTCAGCCAAGCACGAAGAGACCGACAACTGGTGGCGCGGCATGAACCGGCTCTACAACTCGTTCTGCTACGACTACCTCTATCCCAACCCCTCGTCGGTCATGGCCTTCATCGACAACCACGACACCGACCGCTTCCTTGGCAACGGCCGCGACTCGCTCGCCCTGAAGCAGGCACTGGCACTGCTGCTCACCGTGCGCCGCATTCCCCAACTCTACTACGGCACCGAGATCCTGATGAACGGCACGAAGGAAGTGACCGACGGCGACGTGCGCAAGGACTTCCCCGGAGGCTTCCCCGGCGACCGGCACGACTGCTTCACCCCCGCAGGCCGTTCGCTGGCAGAGAACAGCATGTTCGCCTGGCTGAGCCGACTGCTACACTGGCGACAGGGCAACAAAGTCATCACCGAGGGCACCATGACCCAGTTCATACCCTATAACGGCATCTACGTCATTGCCCGCCGCCACAGCGGCAAGACCGTGCTCACCATTCTCAACGGCACCACACGTGCTGCCACCATGCCCGTGAAACGATACGAAGAAGTTATCAGGCAGACAACACGCGCCAAGGACATACTGACCAACCGATACTACGACCTGAGCAAGGACCTGACCATGAAGCCGCGGCAAACACTGATACTCGAATTCTAACTACCTACTCAAGAGAAAGAACATAAATCTCCGTAAATCTCACATAAATGCTGGCGCATGAAAAGAATTATGTCTGATTTTTGTATATTTATGTTCTCTTCTTACTGAGGATGTCTGAAAAAAGTCAAATAGCATAGACTTCAAAAATAATTTCCGAATCGCTTGGCGGTTCGGATTTTTTGTCGTATCTTTGCCCCGTGCATTTCGATGCACATACATTTTATTTGCATTAGACTATGTACTGAAACACATGGATGTATTGAAGAAAACGCCCAAAGGATGAAAGCCGACAACATGCCGTCAGAGCTGATAGCTAAGTACACGGGGCTTACCATCGAGGAGGTCAACAGTCTGTAAAAAAGCTAAAGTTTCCCATCCCTTTTCGCTTGCATAATCATGCATTTTGAGGCTTTTGGGAAACGCGCTTGAAATTCATGCTGGATTACGATGTAATTAAGCTTGA
>CAJONO010000173.1 GCA_905235905.1 uncultured Prevotella sp. | reverse complement strand
TGTCTGTATAATAAAAAAGCCGTCCTCGGACGGCCATGTCCATTCAAGAAAGAATGGCGGAGCTTAATAATTTGCTGCAAAGATAGTACTTTTATTTGAAACGGCCAAACATTTTAACGGGAAATTCTATTATCGGGGGAAAAAGCATGGATTTTCGCACGATTCGCCCACCACGTAGGTTCCGCACGGATTCATGCGGTACTTATCGCAATCTGATTATTCTGCGGCTCTTGCCATCGGGTAGTTGTTCAATGAAGATGCCGGAACGGTTGGGATTGGCAAGGGGACGACCCGTCAGGTCATAATAGCGCGGGGCAGAGCCGCTGGTGCTTACTTGGCGGATGGCTGTTGCCTGCTCCTTCAACTGCTTGTAGTAGGTGACAGGACTGTAACCGAGGTGGGGCGGCTGGTTGTAGCCGCAGTTCTGCCAGGCAATGGCCATATCGTAGGTGTGGTCGTCGCGGAGCCAGGGCAGTTTGTACTGGCTCTCGGTGGTTGTGGTGAAGATGGTCAGGTAGTAGTTGCTGCCGTTCTGTGCCCAATAGACGGCCTCTTCACGCCAGTCGCCGTAGAGGTCGCACTGAAGGTTGGGGTTGTACTTTGTGCTGTTGACGCTGTTCGCTCCGTAGTCGAACTGATAGAGTGTGCAGGTACGGTCCCAGGCGTGCGTTGTGCTGTTCCATTTGTCAACATGGCTGCGGTCGTGGTACTCGCGCCGTCGTGCTTGTCGTCGCAGTCGAGAGCCAGCCCACAGGCTGTGTCGCCGCCCGTCTGAGGTTTGCCTATCAGGATGTTGCCTGTCTTGGCATCGATAAGCGCAGCATCATATTTTGCCTCCGTCTCTTCAGTAATGATAAAAACCTCCATGCCCTCGTTGTCGGGATCGAAGTCGCTCAGATGGGTGGCATCGCCATGACCAAGGCCTGTACGCCAGAGCAAAGTGCCGTCGTGGTCGAGAGCAGCTGCACCGACCATCACCTCGTCGAAACCATCGCCATTGAGGTCACCAACGGTCAGGCTATGAGCGCCCTGTGCATAGATGCCCTGTCCCTTCTTGTCAGAGGTGTGCTTCCACAGCGCTTTCAGTTCGGTGCCATCCCAACTGTAGGCAGCGGCATAGCTATAGGTGTAGATGCCGCGCACAGTAACAGCACATGGTGTACATCGAGGAAGGCTACGCAGCCCTTGAACCAGTTGCCGCGATGCCCGTAAGCGGCACCGTCAGTCTTACCCGAACGGTCATCCCAATTGCTGCGTATGCTGAACAGCGGCCAGTAGTCGGTGGTGGCCAGTTCGCGACCTGTCCGCCGTCGAAACACGTCAGCCATTCCTTGCCACCACTGGTGATGACGCCCGATGCGTTGACTGACGACTTCGTGTGGTCTGCGGTAGCGGCAGGACCCGTATGCAGGTATTCGCCTGTGGCATCCTTCGAGCCTTGCGCCGTCTTACCAATCAGTTCTCCCTTGCCGTCACCGTCGAAATCATAGCAGAGGAAAGTGAAACGGCAACCAGCCAGCACGTTCGGCCCGAAGTCGATGCGCCACAGACGTGTGCCGTCCAACTTATAGCAATCCAGGATTTGTGGCCCTGTAGGTGTGCAGACGGCTCCTGCGTTTGACGGTTCCCACTTTATGATGATTTCCTGCTCACCGTCGCCGTCCATGTCATAGGACGAGCAGTCGCCGGGCGTATAGGTCACCACCGTACCGTCTTTCATCGTGTAGTCACCGGGGTAGTCAAGTTTGATGTGATGGAAGAATTTCGCATCACATTTCACGCCGTCTTGCGAGTCGATGATGTTGCCCTCGGCATCAAGCACCTCCAGCCGGAACGTTGCCGAGGCATACGACGTGGCGAGTGCCGCGTTCGTGCGGTCTTTCAGTGTCTTCACCAATTTGTTGTTGGCATAGAGCTTGTAAGTTGTGTTCAGCGGATCGTCAGTAGCACGCATCCGCCAACTCACAAATACCTTTTTCTCGTCAATGGACTTGCAGGCCCACAGCCCGCGGCTTTTTTCCTGTGCCATGACAGCCATTGCCATCATCACCACACCCAGACACAGCATGAATCTTTGTTTCATTTGTTCGTTCGATTATGAAATTTGACGCTGCAAAGGAACGAAAAAATGAGCTTTTCCACTTTTAATAAATGCCAAAAGTCTGTCATTTTTTGCCAAACTCGCGGCGGAATAGCGAGTAACTCATGCCGACCTCTCTCGCAAGACTGCTCATACCCATACGGAAGTCAGGCTTTGCCATCAGCAGACAGGCTTGCTCAATGTTCTCCGTGTAATTACTCTGACTGACAATCTGTGCTTCGCTGATACTGCCCAGCAGGGCGATGATGTAGTTGGTCAGTCCGTTCAGTACATGCTGAAACATGCGTTGGCCGTTATCTGCCACCTGAACAGCTTTCTGGAACAGGGCCAGTACTTCATGACTGATGCCAATGTCAAACACAGGGTTCTCGCGGCTGCAATGACTGTCGGCAAGCCATTGCTCCACATCGTCGTTGCGGATGCCAATCCAATAGTGGCTCCAACCTGTTTCTTCGTTGGGATAATAGGTATGCCACTCATTCGGAAACAGTACGAAAATCATGCCCCGCTCAATCTGGAACACCCCTCCACTGCGTGTTTCGGGCGTTCCTTCACCTTCGGTTACATACACTAACTGATACTCCTTCAGTGTGCGCCCTTTCTCTGGTTCAAAATAATAGCCCGCCTGATGAAGACGACTGGGATAGGCCGTATGTGCAGGAAACTCCTCATATCCTACACAGGTAATCGGCTGCCCCTTTTCCGCTCCCAATATATTGGCGAAATATTTGATAGAATGGCTCATACATCTATAATTATATCATACTGAGGAAAAGAAGAAACAAAGAATACCTCACCATATTTACTGCGAGTAATCTTCTTTCTAATCCGCTGTACTACTGCATTCTCCATTGAATATTTATATAAATTATGGTCGAAATGATTAGAAATATTTCCGACTACAAAGATACTTCTTTTCTCTCAATTGACAAAGCCTTATCCAACAAAATGAAGTTTTCTTTGCTGAAAAATGGTGTTTTTTGTATTTTGATTGGCATTTCCATGAGTTTTGGGGTCGTTGAAGCATTTCAGAGAATAATAACATTGTTTGTTGTTTGGCTCCCTACAGCAACAGGTTACCATGGAGCCAGTTTGGCACTAAGGTCGGGTTGACAGGTGGTTCGTT
>CAJONO010000172.1 GCA_905235905.1 uncultured Prevotella sp. | reverse complement strand
CAAGCTGCCAGTTCCTGAAGTCGAGAACAAGCTGTTCCGTTATCTCACCAAGATAGAGCAGCTCTTTATTCTCACCATGACTACCACAATGCTCTTGTTTGAGGAATTTCCCGAACTGGTTGATGTAGCTGATGCCATTCTCCCTGGAGCTTACACCAATTTTGCCGGAGTTATAGCGGTCAATGAATCGCTGCTTGGCAAATTCAAGGAACTCGATGCCGTGGTCAGCTCTGAGAACGCTCTTGTCTCCATTCACAAATGCTTCTATGGTATCACCATCAATCTCGCCATGCTGCTTGATGTAGTCCATTATCTTGGAGTCTATGTCGTGCATAAGCTCCTTCAGATAAGCATTACGTTCCTTATAGTTTGGACCGTATGACGGGCGGAACTCACCGGATCCGCCATTGGCATCTTGATTCCAGTCCTTTTGAGCCACATACATGTCTACAGAGTGACGTACCTGCTTACCTTTCCAATAATAATACATGTAAACTGCATAATTCTGTGACCCGTTCTGTGAGCGTAAAATGTACTTTCCATGAGGGAATTGTCGCTGTTGTCTTGCCATATCAAAATAATTATTTGCACTAAAAGAGGATTTTGCAAAGGTATCGATTTTAGTGCAAATAATCCAATTTCCTCACCTAAATAAGCCTAATTTTAGGCGTTTGTGCCATTATTGTGCCACTAAAAACGGCACTTTTTGGCATAAAAACGTGGTGTGCAAAAAATAACATTTTGCACACCACGTTGATTTTCAATTAGTTACAAGTCAAAAGGATGCTTAGTATTCATCCTCGTTGAACAGGAAGTCTTCTTTGGTGGGATAGTCGGGCCAGATGTCTTCAATACTTTCGTAGACATCGCCCTCGTCCTCTATCTCCTGCAAATTTTCCAATACTTCGAGGGGTGACCCCGAACGGATGGCATAGTCTATAAGTTCCTCCTTGGTAGCAGGCCAGGGAGCGTCTTCCAGTTTCGATGCTAATTCTAATGTCCAATACATAGTTCTGTTGTTTACGATTTTACAATTAACTGTTTACTCTCATTTTTTAGGTCGCAAAAGTAATAATTATTTTCTTATTTACAAGCATTTTGCCAAATAATTTCACACACGCGATTGTTAAAATTTATTTTCTTGGCCAAAGTAAATAGGTAATCGCTTAGTCTGTTGATGTATTGCAGCATCTCCGGCCCCACATCTGCCACCTGCGCCAAGGCAGCTATCCGGCGCTCGGCACGACGGCAGACGGTGCGGGCTACATGACATTGGGCAGCTGCCTGGCAGCCGCCTGGCAGCACAAAGCCCTGCCGTTCGGGCAGCATGGCCATGATCTCATCGACCAGTTGTTCCAGGACGGCTATTTCTCCGTCGGCAAGACGGGCCAACGAGTAGAGGGGCGTTTGGCTCTGGTCGGTAGCCAGATGTGTGCAAACGTTAAAGAGGTTGTTCTGAATGCGGATGATGGTCTGACGGTCATCGCCCTCAGGCAGCATCGAGGCGAGCAGCCCAAGATGGGCACTAAGCTCGTCGACCGTTCCATACGCTTCCAACCTTACGTCGGTTTTCTTGACTCTCACGCCCCCCACGAGGCTCGTCATGCCCGCGTCGCCCGTGCGGGTGTATACTTTACTGATAGTTTTCATATTCATTATAATAATGATTGTTCAGAAATTTATCTTATAGCTTTGCTGTGTGCGTTTGGGATTGAAGATGACGATAGCGCAGTAGTAGAGATCGAATGCGATGGTGGGTAGCTGGGCGCTCGCAATTTCGTGCCACAGCTCCTTGGTAAGCGCCCTCCCGTCAAGAACCAGCACCGTGCGGCTTTCATAGTTTGCCAGCACCCTTTCTGCCTGCTGCCTGCTTGAGACAATGGCCAACTGGGCGTTTTCTGGCTGGGCGGTCATCCGGCATCGACAGCATCCGGCCTTCACATATTCCTGCCAGGAAGGGCCGAAGACCGTTTCTGGTTGCCGCCAGTTGGCCAACCGGAAATACAGTTGCCCCACCTTGCGCTTCAGCCAGTGGTCACCCTGCCCTATCTCATCATACTTATAGTAGGGCCAGTGCTCATTGATGACATAGCGCACGAAGGCATAGTCGGTAGGCGACTGTACACCAAAGCCGCGGCAATGGAAAATGCGACTCAGCCATACAAAAATATGAATAAATCTTAACATAGCAATTGCAAAGTTACGAATAATTATTCTGAATGCAAAGATTTTTTGTGACAAAAAATCTTTGCATTCAGAATAATTATGTACCTTTGTAGCGGAATTGAAAGAAAAGAGCCAACATGAAAAAAACTAACATGGCCATTTTTGCCTCGGGCAGTGGCAGCAATTGCGAGAATATCATTCGCTATTTCAAGAACTCCGAGTGTGTGAATACCGCACTTGTGGTTTGCAACCGCCCTGACGCATACGTTCTGGTGCGGGTCCGCCAGCTCAACGTGCCCTCGATTGTCATAACCAAAGCCGACCTGAACGATGCCTCTGTAATGATGCCCATCCTTGAGCAATATGACATTCATTTTATAGTACTGGCAGGCTTTTTGCCACTCATCCCCGATTTCCTGATTGATGCCTTCCCCCGTCGCATTGTCAACCTACACCCTGCCCTATTGCCCAAATACGGTGGAAAAGGCATGTGGGGGCATCATGTGCATGAGGCGGTGAAGGCTGCCGGCGAGAGCGAAACGGGCATGACCGTCCACTGGGTGACTCCCGTCTGCGACGGTGGTGAAATCATTGCCCAGTTCCGCGTGGCTTTGTCGCCCAGCGACAGCGTTGATGATATTGCCGAAAAAGAGCACCAACTGGAAATGAAGCATTTCCCTGAAGTACTCGAAACAATAATCTTATCGGAAACAAATGAATAACGCATCGGTTATCCTACAGCAATTATCTATAGGCTATTCGTCAAAGTCGAACGTGAAAACGGTAGCCTCGGATTTGAACGGGCAGATTCTGCAGGGGCAACTGACGTGCCTGATAGGCCCCAACGGCGTAGGCAAGTCGACTTTACTCCGCACCCTTTCTGCTTTTCAGCCATGTCTCGGCGGCGATATTCTTCTCATGGGCAAAAGCATTGGCAGCTATTCCGACAGGCAGTTGAGCAGACTCATAGGCGTGGTGCTAACCGAAAAGCCCGACGTGCGCAACATGACGGTGCGCGAACTCGTGGGCTTGGGACGTTCGCCCTATACAGGTTTCTGGGGGGCGCTCTCGAAAAACGACTATCAGATTATTGACGAGAGCATACGTCTGGTAGGCATCGAGAAGCTGAGCCTGCGCTATGTCGACACGCTGAGCGACGGCGAGCGGCAGAAAGTGATGATTGCCAAGGCCCTTGCCCAGCAGACACCCATCATCTTTCTCGATGAGCCTACCGCCTTTCTTGACTTTCCGTCGAAGGTCGAGGTGATGCAACTGTTGCGCCAGTTGGCCAAGACCATCCAGAAAACCGTATTCATGTCTACCCACGACTTGGAACTGGCCTTGCAAGTGGCCGACACGGTGTGGCTGATGCAGAAGGAAGGCCTGGCCATTGGCACTCCCCGGCAATTGGCCGATAACGATACCTTGAGCCGTTTCGTGGAGCACGACGGCATCACCTTCGACCGCCAGTCGCTCAGCGTGAGAGTGATATAGTCTTCCCCCTACTCTTCTATATGCGACAAGGAGTGGGCAAAGGCGGCAAAAAGATTGGTGAAGCTCTCGCTGGGATAGTAGCGGAAGTAGCGCAGCGAGTGTTGCATCTGCCAGAACATAGCCGACTTGTTGGCCGTGTGTACGAAGATTCCATTGCCTTGCTGAAAGAACCACTCATCTCTTTCTGACTGTTGCAACTGAAAGAGTTCCTGCATGAAGCGTGTGATGTTTACCTGCCTGTCGGTCGACATGAAGGGAATTTCGTCGGGGGTAAATTCGAACAAGCCCACAAGCAGAGCGCCCAAGAGTTGGGCCACACGGCCAAGTGCCAGCTTGTCGATCCATTCCTGCAACAGGACAAAGTCGACCTTGTCGCCAACCTTGCGAAGGAAGACGCCCATGTCGACAATTTCGTTCAGCAACATGCCGTCGTTCAGCATCCGAACGGTTATGCGCAGGATCAGGAGCAGTAACGACAAATTATAAGAGATGGTCTCTATCTGCTCACCACTATTATATATATAGGTGGGTGGGGTTTCGCGGAAATCTTTCTCAATGATGTTCTGCAAGGCGTGGTTCAGCACCTTGTTGGTGAGTTGCTGCATGCGGTGGTAATGCTTCACGTCACAGCCGTTCCACTCGTAGGCAAGCACATGTCTATCCTTGCCGACGACGCTCTTTGCATGGTCCTGCGCCCATTTGTCGGCTTTCTTCCCTTGGGTTTCGAAAGGGAAGAAAATATCTATCCCCGTAGGGAAACGGTGCAAAGGCTGCCGGTAGTTCACGGCCTGGGCCTCTCCTTTTAGAAGGACAGGACGCAGTTGCTGCTGTTTGAACAGATGGAACAATGCTCTCAACTGCTCGTCGGCCTGCTTGTTGCATGCCTCCGTCTTCAGCGTCGTCTTTTCCCATTCATCCCTTAGGCCGTCGGGCAGTTGCAGGAAGAACTGGTCGCTACACTTCGTCAGGCCGTCATACATCAGAGCCGACACGCCATGCAGCAGCGACAGCTGATAGATGCGCTTCCACTTCCATGCCGAGATGGGTTCTATTTGTTCTTGGGTGTCGAATGCCCCTGCACGGAGCAGCCTGTAGAAGTTGCGTGTTGTTATGTCCATCATGAATAACGTTTCGGATAGCGAAGCATGATGGCCAGCAGCGCACAGATGCCGATGGCCAGCGGATAATACAAGTGAGGTAAGATGGCGATGGGGCTCAGGCCTGCCAGTCCTGCAGCCATGAGCATCTGTGCGCCGTAGGGTATAAGCCCTTGGGTGAAACAGGAAAAAGTATCGAGCAGAGAAGCACATTTGCGGGAATCGAGGCCGTACTTATCGCCTATCTTACGGGCAATGCCTCCCACCGTGATAATGGCGACGGTGTTATTGGCTGTGCATACGTCGACCACGCTCACTAAGGCTGCTATCGACAGTTCGGCACCACGCTTGCCATGAATATGTCGCGTCAGACGTTCAATCAGGAAGTCTATTCCGCCATTATGCTTGATAACTTCAATCAGCCCGCCCGCCAACAGTGTGATGATAATCAGCTCGCCCATGCCTATGATGCCGTCGCCCATCGACTGGAACCACCCATAGATGTCGAACGAGCCATTCAAAAGCCCGATGATGCCCGTTAGCAAGATGCCCAGTGACAGCACTGCCATCACATTGAGTCCCAGCATGGCAGTTATGAGAACCACAAGATAGGGCACCACCTTCCAGAAGTCTACGGAAGGAATGTCGTTTGGCGCCACAATGCCATGACCCATGAAAAAGTAAATGAACAGGATGACGAGTGCCGCTGGCATCACGATAAACGAGTTCACGCGAAACTTGTCGCTTGTCTCGCATCCCTGTGTCTGCGTGGCTATGATGGTGGTATCGCTGATGAACGACAGATTGTCGCCAAAGAACGAACCGCCCACCACAATGGCCGTCATCATGGCCACTGAGGTGCCCGTCTGGGTGGCCACTCCTGCCGCTATGGGCGTAAGGGCAACTATCGTTCCCACACTGGTGCCTATGGAGAGCGATATGAAACAGGCAGCCAGGAACAAGCCTGCCAACAGCATCTGTGAGGGAAGGAGGGAAAGGGTGAGACTGACCGTTGCGTCGATACAGCCCATGATTTTCGCGGAATGGGCAAAGGCCCCTGCAAGCACGAAAATCCAGATCATGAGCATCATCTCCGGCGCACCGGCACCGCGGCTGAAGACGTTCACCCGCCTCCGCAGCTTTCCTTTAGTTATGGCCACAGCGTAGATTCCCGACACCATAAACGCTACAATGATGGGCACCTTGTAGAAGTCGTGGGCAATGATGCTCGTGACCAAATACAAGACAATAAACACCAATAGTGGCGACAGTGCCAGAAATCCGTTCTGCTTATTCATCAGTATGCAATGTTGATTTTTTGGGAATCGGGTGTAAAGGTACTTCAAAAATATGAAATATGCAAGTATTGCTCAGATTATTTTCAAAGATATCGTGATTCAGGATTCCCCCTCGTCTTGCAGTACGCGTCATCACGACGCCCCTGCATGTTTTCATCTAATGTTATCCTTTCAATCAATCTTTCTTTTTACCTTTCAGAACTTATACCTGTTGAAACATGTTATCTGTCAAATCTTTCACCTAAACTAATACACTACTGAATAATTACTTACTTTCTTTTTACTAACAATCAATTTTTACCTTTACTAATACCTTTTATGCTTTCTCTATTGAAGATGTCTTTGTTTCTTTTTGACGATGCAAAGTTACGACGATTTTTGGAAACACGCATCATATTTCTGCCCTTTTCATTCAAAAAAGCATAGATTATTGATACAAGTCAACCAAATTGTGTACGAACACAACTATTTTATGGATAAGTTTTTTGCACAATTCAGATAAAGTTAGTAACTTTGCAAAAACAAAAGCAACAATACTAATATTCAATACTAAAACTACTATGAACATTCCTACCGTATTCTGGCTCGTGCCAGTAGCATCGATTGTAGCATTGAGCATGGCGTGGTTCTTTTTCCGCCAGATGATGAAAGAAGACGAGGGTACGCCTCGCATGTGCGAAATTGCCAGTCACGTGCGGTGGGGCGCCATGGCCTATCTGAAGCAACAGTATAAAGTGGTGACCTTCGTCTTTGTGGTATTGGCCATCGTCTTTGCCTTCATGGCCTACGTGCTCCATGTTCAGAATCCATGGGTGCCGTTTGCCTTTCTCACTGGTGGTCTGTTCAGTGGTCTCGCAGGATTCTTTGGCATGAAGACGGCTACCTACGCCTCTGGACGAACGGCCAACGGAGCCCGACAGGGATTGAACCAAGGTCTGCGCATTGCATTCCGTTCGGGTGCCGTGATGGGACTGGTAGTGGTAGGCTTAGGACTGCTCGACATTGCCATCTGGTTCCTCATTCTCAGCTCTGTCTATACCGAAGGCAGCATTGCCCTGATTACGATTACCACTACCATGCTTACGTTTGGCATGGGTGCCTCTACGCAGGCACTCTTCGCCCGAGTAGGCGGCGGCATCTATACGAAAGCGGCCGACGTGGGCGCCGACCTCGTGGGCAAGGTGGAGCAGGACATTCCAGAAGACGACCCCCGCAACCCCGCCACCATCGCCGACAATGTGGGCGACAACGTAGGCGACGTGGCCGGCATGGGTGCCGACCTCTACGAAAGCTATTGCGGCTCGATCCTCTCGACAGCCGCACTGGGTGCCACTGCCTTTGCACTCAATGGCGACATGCAGCTCAAGGCCGTCATTGCCCCGATGATCATTGCCTCGGTGGGCATATTCCTGTCGCTAATAGGCATCTTCCTCGTGCGCACCAAGGAGGGGGCCACCATGAGAGACCTCTTGAAGTCGCTGTCGTTAGGCACCAACGTCAGTGCCATCCTCATAGCCGTCGCCACCTTTTTTATATTATACGCGCTGGGACTCGACAACTGGGTGGGCACGTCGTTCTCAGTGATAACGGGACTTTGTGCCGGCGTGATTATCGGTCAGGGCACAGAATACTACACCTCCCATTCCTATAAGCCTACACAGGACATTGCCGCCGCATCGCAGACGGGGGCCGCCACGGTCATCATCAAGGGCATAGGCACGGGCATGATCTCGACGATGATTCCCGTGGTCACCATTTCAGTAGCCATCATGCTGAGCTACCTCTGTGCCAACGGCTTCGACCTCTCTATGTCTGCACAGTCGCTCTCACGCGGTCTCTACGGCATCGGCATTGCTGCCGTGGGCATGCTCTCTACGCTGGGCATCACACTGGCCACCGATGCCTACGGCCCTATTGCCGACAACGCCGGTGGCAACGCCGAGATGAGCGAACTGGAGCCGCAAGTGCGCCAGCGCACCGATGCCCTCGATGCCCTGGGCAACACCACAGCCGCCACTGGCAAGGGCTTTGCCATCGGCTCTGCCGCACTCACGGCCCTGGCTTTGCTCGCCTCTTATATTGAAGAGGTGAAGATTGCCATGGAACGAGCAGGAGCCACACTCTACAACCTGAAGGGCGAAATAATTTCGGCTACCGATGCCACCATCCCCGACTTCATGAACTACTTCCAAGTGAACCTGATGAACCCCAAGGTGCTGGTGGGTGCCTTCATTGGCGGCATGGCTGCGTTCCTGTTCTGCGGTCTGACGATGGGCGCCGTGGGCCGTGCCGCACAGTCGATGGTCGAAGAGGTGCGTCGCCAGTTCCGCGAAATAAAAGGCATTCTCGAAGGGAAGGCCACTCCCGACTATAGCCGCTGCGTAGAAATATCGACGCGCTCGGCTCAGAAGGAAATGATTTTCCCATCGCTCTTAGCCATCATCATCCCCATCGTCGTGGGCTGTCTGCTCGGCGTGGCAGGCGTCATGGGACTGCTTGTAGGCGGTCTGACCGCAGGCTTCACACTGGCCGTATTCATGGCCAATGCCGGCGGCGCATGGGACAATGCGAAAAAGATGGTTGAGGAAGGCAATTTCGGCGGCAAAGGGTCGGCAAGCCATAAGGCAACCGTCGTGGGCGACACCGTGGGCGACCCCTTCAAGGACACAAGCGGCCCTTCACTCAACATTCTTATCAAGCTCATGTCGATGGTGAGCATCGTCATGGCAGGCCTCACAATCTTGTTCTAACAGAACGACAGAAGAGGCAAACGTAACCGTCTGAAAATCAGTAGTTAACAAATTACCTTGCAATTCAGCATGAATTAGGCCGCGGTTCAGTATGAATTAGGCGCCAATTCATGCCAAATTGCAAGGTAATTCGTCTTTTGTCTGGAAGCAGGGGCTACTCTTCGTCGTCCCAGTCGCCGAAGGAGCGGGAGCGGGTCACGCCGCTGCTGCCGCCGCCGTAGCCGAGGCCGGTGTTGCCGCCAGTGCCGTTGACGCTACCGGCAAGGATTTGACACTGATGTTGAATCTTGACCACGCGCATGGCGGGCTTCATGTACGCTTGCTTTTTCATACTACAACTATTTTTTCTTTTAACCACGAATTATACGAATTACACGAATTATTCATTAATGATAATTATATGGGGTATTATATGGGAATTATATGTTTAAATTAATTCGTGAAATTGACTTCGTCGAATTCACTCACGCTCGGCATACTGAAAATAAACTTTCGTCTGCACTCGCTAATTCGTGAAATTCGTTAAATTCGTGGTCGTTAACATATACATTTTGGTTTACTTAATCACAATCTTACGTCCGTTGTTGATGTAGAGCCCCTTTATGTTGGGCTTGCCCTGCAACTTCCGGCCGTCCAATGGACGGTATTGGGGATGCCGGGCGCTGCGGCGGTCATGGCCAGGGCGAGGATGGTCTGTTTGAGTTGATTGAATCGTTTCATGCTTTTATCTGTTTTATTTTGTTGTTTCGGAAATTTTGCTTACCTTTGCCGCCAGAAATCAAACATGTTAGGATTATGACAGGAACAGTATTAAGGAAACCGTCTGTGAAAGCGGCCCCGTACTGGGGGATGCTGCAGGGGTTGAGCAAGCCGCTGAAGCTGGAGCTGGTGGTGCTGCTGAGCGAGTCGATGGAAGAGAGAGAAGCGGCACCGACGCCTCCGCCCCCGCCGTTGAGTGAGGAGGAGCGCAAGGAAGGGCTGATGAAACTGGCGGGCTGCTGGGCCGACGACCCTGAGGATGCCGCCCGCATGGAGGCCGCCATCAAGGAGTGCCGCGAGAACGACGTGCTGCGTGAAGTAAACATGGATTGACGGTTATGGAGAAGT
>CAJONO010000171.1 GCA_905235905.1 uncultured Prevotella sp. | reverse complement strand
GTAATCAAAACTGACGGAATAACCAAGCCGAAGGGCAACTGTTCAAAAGAATTGGGATAAATTCTGATTAGTGGAGGTTATCTTTGCCGAGCAAAATGGATAAAGTATATTTTCAGCTGGTTTAAAAAAGGTCTATATAAAAAGACGATACTGATATGAAGACGATGGCAATTCTCCTATTGGCATTGATGCTGACTACGAAACTGACGGCCAGCACCACGGGGTTTGTTGTTCGCGAAGGCGAGGCGGTCACCATCGTATGCGACACGCTGACCGCTGAACCTGTGGTAAGGTCGGCCTTGAGGATGTTTGCGGGCGACTGCAAGGCCGTGCTGGGTAGCGACGTGCGCATGGGTGCCGAGGGCAGCATTGTTCTCACCATAGCAGCCGGCAGGCCTGAGGGCTTCCGTCTTGAAGTGAACGGCGGAAAGCTGCATGTGACAGGCAGCGATGCTCACGGGCTGGCCTACGGACTGATAGAGGTGTCGCGCCTGATGGGCGTGTCGCCATGGGAATGGTGGGCCGATGCCACGCTGCAGCGACGCAGCACATTCGAACTGCCCAGCGGCTTCGCCACCGAGCAGGCTCCCGATGTGGAGTACCGGGGCATTTTCATCAACGATGAGGACTGGGGGCTGCTTCCTTGGGCCGATGCCGAGTATGGTCATGGGAACAAGAAAGGCACCATAGGCCCGGCTGCAAGCGAGCGCATCTTCCAACTCCTGCTTCGCCTGCGGGCCAACACCTACTGGCCTGCCATGCACGAATGTACCGAACCGTTCTTCCTCACACAGGGCAATCGCGAGATGGCCGAACGATATGGCATTTACATCGGCGGTTCCCATTGCGAGCCGATGGCTTGTAATGCTGCAGGCGAATGGGCACGACGGGGCAAGGGCGATTACGACTACGTGCACAATGCAGAGAATGTATATCGTTTCTGGGAGGACAGAGTGAAGGCCGTTGCCGGGCAGCCTATACTATATACGATAGGCATGCGCGGCGTTCACGATGGAGCCATGAAAGGGGCAAAGACCGTAGAGGAGCAGAAGGCTGTGCTCGAACGGGTGTTCCGGGACCAGCGTGGGCTGATTCAGAAGTACGTCGATCCCGATGCCACGAAAGTCCCGCAGGTGTTCATCCCCTACAAGGAAGTGCTGGACGTCTACAATGCAGGGCTGACGGTGCCTGAGGATGTCTGCCTGATGTGGTGCGACGACAACTATGGCTACATCCGCCATTTCCCTACGGCAGAGGAACGGATGCGCAAGGGTGGCAACGGTGTCTATTACCATGTGTCCTACTGGGGGCGCCCGCACGACTACCTCTGGCTCGGCACCTTCTCTCCGGCCTTGCTCTTCCAGCAGATGACGACGGCCTACGACCAAGGCATACGGAAAATCTGGATGCTGAATGTGGGCGACATCAAGCCGGCAGAGTACCAGATAGAGCTGTTCATGGATATGGCATGGGATATGCAGTCGGTGCGCAGGACAGGCTGGACTGGGCACCTGGGCTGTTTCCTCGCCCGTGAGTTCGGTAGCGAACTGGGCGCGCAGCTGCTGCCCGTGATGCAGGAGCACTACCGTCTGGCACATATCCGCAAGCCGGAGTTCATGGGCGGCACACGGACGGAAGAAAGCAACCGTGCCTATTGGAACACCATTCGCGACCTGCCGTGGAGCGAAGCATTTATCGACCAGCGTCTCGCGGAATATCAGCGCATTGAGGACGAAGCGGAAAGGCTGGCCGGAAAGACGGAGCCAGGCCGACGCGACGAATACTTCCAACTGGTGAAGTACCCTGTGCAGGCTGCGGCAGAGATGAACAAGAAGATGCTCTATGCCCAGAAAGCCCGTCACGGCCTCTCAGACTGGGCCATGAGCGATGCTGCCTACGACAGCATCCAGACATTGACACGCATCTATAACCAGGGAATCGACAATCAGGGAAAGTGGCAGCGCATGATGGACTGTCATCCCCGTCGCCTGCCCGTGTTCGACCCCGTCAGTCATACTACGGCATCCACACCGATGACTGAGCAGCCGCAGTGTCTTGCCCATTGGAATGGGGCAGACTGCGTCGGCGGCGACTTTACGCCATGCGAAGGCCTCGGCTATGAGGGCAAGGCCGTGGAGATTACCAAGGGAAAGAGCATTGTCTTTAATCTGGAAAACTGCCCCGCAGATTCCGTCGAGGTTGAGGTGAGGCTGTTGCCCGTCCATCCCGTCGAGGGCGATGCTATTCGCTTTCAGGTTTCCTTCGACGGTCAGCAGAGTGATGTCACTGACTACGAGACCCACGGACGAAGCGAGGAGTGGAAGATGAATGTGCTGACCAACCAGGCCGTTCGTCGTTTTCGCTTTGCCGTGAAGAACAAGAAGTTCCATCGCGTTGAAATAAAGGCGCTCGATGCCGGGGTTGTCTTAGACCAACTCTGCCTGTATCAGTGAGCAAATGGGGCTAAGAAGTGCTCAATCAGGAGCCATGCCGGGTCAACTGTTTCCCACCTCCTTTCTTTTGCATAATTATGCATTTTGGAACTTTACGGAAGCACGGTTGAAATTCATGCTGAATTACGATGCAATTAAGCTTGAATTGTCGCGTAATTCAGCATGAATTGCGATGTAATTCAGGCTGAATTGTAATGCATTGAAAATCAAGTGTTTATCAGGTTCCTTACGGTGAATAATTATTCATGAGTAATCGTGTCTTAAAGAGTGATGGACTTCAATAAAACGACTGAGCCCACTTTAAGGTGGGCTCAGCTTGCGAATGATTGAGAGGGAACGATGACGGCTTATCTCGTCTCGTCGGGGTGTATGCCGTAATAGACGCGGAGTGGGGTAGAGCTAACCTTGATAAAGCCTTTGGCCTCGTCGGCCGTCCAACCCGTCTGTGTTTCACCGTATTCGCCGAGCTTCGATTTTGTCAGGTCGTTTGCCGAGTCAATGCCCACGGTCTCGAATCCGTAGGGACGCAGTTTCAGGATAGCCGTGCCCGTGACGTTGCGCTGGCTGGAGGTGAGCATGGCCTCGATGTCGGGCATCACGGGCTCTAAGTATTGGCTCTCGTGCAGGAACATGCCATACCAGTTGGCCACTTGGTCTTTCCAATACTGTTGCCACTTTGACAGGGTCGATTTCTCTAACAGGCGGTGGGCTTCGATGATGAGCTTGGGGGCTGCGGCCTCAAAGCCTACACGCCCCTTGATGCCGATGATGGTGTCGCCCACGTTGGCATCGCGGCCGATGGCATACGACGCACCAATCTCCTCAATCTTCTGGATAGCCTTGATGTGGTCGTCGAATGGTTCGTCGTTCACGGCAACGATTTCGCCTTTCTCGAACCGAATCTTCAAGATGGTTTCGGGAGTCTTGGCTGTGACGTGCTTCAGATAGGCATCTTCGGGCAGGCCCTGTGTGGCATCTAACAGTTCGCCGCCACAGATCGAGGTGCCCCAGATGCCTACGTTATAGGAGTATTTCAGCTTCGTGAAGTCGGCGAAGAAGCCGTGCTCGTTGAGGAAGTCTACCTCCTCTTTGCGCGTCAGCTTCTTATCGCGTGTCAGGGTGATAATCTCCACGCCGGGAGCCATGACGAGGAAAGTCATGTCGAAGCGTATCTGGTCGTTGCCGGCTCCCGTCGAGCCATGGGCAATGGCATCGGCACCTATTTCCTTGGCATAACGGGCAATGGCGATGGCCTGGAAGATGCGCTCGGACGAAACGGAGATAGGATAGCAGTTGTTACGCAGCACATTGCCGAAAATCATGTATTTCAGCGACTTGGCATAGTACTCTTGTGTCACGTCGAGTGTTACGTATTTCACTGCCCCCAGCTTGTAGGCGTTTTCTTCGTTTTTCTTCAACTGATCTTCACTGAAACCGCCGGTATTAGCGCATGCGGCATAGACGTCATAGCCGTCCTGGGTCAGTTTCATCACGGTGTAGCTGGTGTCCAATCCACCACTAAATGCCACTACTACTTTCTTCTTGTTCATCTTTGTATGTCTTGTTTTTTTGTTTTTTCGATTATCTATCGTTCCTCGATTTCCTCGAGATGCCTGATGCGCGAGAGCACTTCATCTGGTATCTTTGCTGGCAGGTGTTCTTCGGGATTGAACAGCATGCCGGTGCAGATGCAATACTTTCGGCCCGTGCGGTGTAGCACGTCGACGTTGACGCATCCCTCGCAGCCTTTCCAGAATGCCTCGTCGTCGGTCAGTTCAGAGAAGGTTACGGGCTTGTAGCCCAGCTCGGTGTTCATCTTCATCACGGCTGCACCGCTGGTCAGCGAGAATATCTTGGCATGCGGCCAACGAATGCGGGCAAGCGTGAAGGTCATGTCCTTGATGCGCTTGGCAAGCCCCTGGCCCCGGAAATCGGGATGCACAATCAGGCCGCTTGTCGTCACATACTCCTTGTTGCCCCAGGTCTCAATATAGCTGAAACCCGCAAAGCGCCCGTCTTTCTTCGAAAGAGCGATGACGGCCTTGGCTTCCAGCATCTTCTTGGTCAGGTACTCATGCGTACGCTTCGCAATACCAGTGCCGCGCACCTTGGCTGCCTCGGCAATAGTGTCGAGAATGGTGTCCACGTAAACCTCATGCTCAGCCCCTGCCACAAGCACTTCTGTTTCTGCATCTCCAAAATTGGGAGATTGTTGGCTTGTTGCGGGTTCACCCACCTTTATTTCTTCTGTCTCGTCCATAAATACTCAAATTGTTTCTGTTTATCCTGTATACGCTCCCCTTGACTTGGAACAATGGTTACTTCAGGTTTGGAACCACTTCGCTTAGGGCACTGATAATCATATCCTTCGGGGTTCCCTCCTTAATCACTATAAATATGGTGTCGGCACCTGCTATCGTCCCTAAAATCTCGGAAATGTTGCTGTTGTCAATATTCCAGGCAATGGAACTTGCATAGCCAGGACGTGTCTTGATGACTGCCATGTTGCCAGAGAAGGTAATGTTCATGAATCCCGGTATCTGCATCATCTCACGTACCGACGATGGGGTTTGTACACGCTTGTACATCGTCTCGTTGGGCAGCACATAGACGTAATTGCCATTCATCGTGGCCGCCTTGGCCACTTTCAGCTGCTTCAGGTCGCGGCTCAATGTGGCTTGGGTCAGTTTGAAACCTTCGTTTTGTAGGGCTGTGAGCAGCTCTTCCTGGCTTCCTAATTGCTGGCTTGAGATGATAAGCCTCAGTGCTTCAAGTCTATTGTTCTTGATTTTCATTGCTTCCTATGTTGATTGCAAAATTTCCTGTATGAGAATATTTATACGTATTTTGGCTGCAAAATTACGCATTTTTTTGCATTTCTCCAAATATTTCTGCATATTTTGGAACAAAACATGTAAAATAAAATATGGTGGTGGGGAATGCCGCCTTTCCCTGTGGTTGGTATGCCCATTTGTTGGCGGGTCATCACCATAGCACTTCCCTTATATATAATAATAAGGTGTGTCAACTTTTCTATATTGATTTATGTCAAGAGTGTGTGCTGAATTGTAATTTATGCCTAATTTTC
>CAJONO010000170.1 GCA_905235905.1 uncultured Prevotella sp. | reverse complement strand
CATTATCCCGGTCGCGGCAAAATCCGTTCAATCCGCATAATCCATGGTAGAAAAGAGCTTGCGGAAGATTTACGGAGATTTATGTTTGTGATTGTCCGAACGGCTCGGACTGTAGTCCGAACGCTTCGGAAAAAAGTACGGACGTTCCTGACTGGGGCAATCGTGGGCGACCCTGCCCGCCACCGATGCGGGGTCGCCCGCGCTTCCGTGGTGAACTGAATTGTTACGAACCGATTGCCGAAGTCTTAAAAAACAAAAAAAATAGGACAATATTCATGGCTTTTCTGATTATTTGTTGTATTTTTGTCACCAATTACCGTAACTACAATTACACAACACTAACAAAACCCAACAATTATGCTAAAAAACTACGTTAGACAAATGGCGTTGGCAACCGGACTGTTGCTGACCATGACGGCGTCGGCCATTGAGCTGCCCTACGCCAAGGCACCCGCCGACGGGAGTACCTACATCCTGACCAGCAGGCTGAAGCCTGCCAGCTATTTCACCCGTACCAGCTGGGACGGTGCGCTCTACCTGCAGCCCTACAATCTCGACAATGCGACCAAAGCCGCCGTGACGGCTAAGAAGAACGATGACGGCACATGGAGCTTCTTCCGCCAGTCGACCATCGTCTATGAAGAAGATTTTGAAGAGACCGTTACCGAATATATGGGTATCCCATCGGGTACCGACAACCTGAACATCAAGCTTACCGAGCCCGCCTTCTGGACGGTCGAGGAGAGCGACGTGCAGGGCTACTACCTGCTGAAAGCCGGTGAAGGCCAGGGAAACGAAATGACGGTGGGCGGCTATCTGCACCTGAACGCCGGTGGCGAGTATCTGGTCATCTCCGAGCAGACCTACGGAGGTGGATGGTATCCCGACTACTATGGCGGCGTGGAAAAGGACGAGTATGACGAGCCGGCGTTAGACGATAGCGGCTTTGTGATTCCCCTGAACCCCATCTCGCGCTACTGGGCTTTCGTCGAGCTGTCCGACGTGCCGGCCTTCTCGCTGAAGGTGCAGCTCTACGCCTTGCTTCAGGACATTGAGAACAACTATCTGGCCGACGAAGACTACAAGGCCGGATTCCAGGGTGCCATTGATGCCGCTCTGCCCTATTACCAGAAAGAGGAGTTCACGGCAGAAGACCTGAACGCTGCCAAGGCCATCGTCGATGCCAAGAACGCGCTCTACAAGGAGATTCTCAATGCCAAGGAGCTGCTCGGCACCGAGACCGACGCCGTCTTCGCAGCCGCCATTGCCGTTGCCACCACTGCCTTCAACACGCAGAACGGGGCCGACGCTCTGGCACAGGCCCTCGAAACCCTGAAGCAGGCCGAGGTAGACTTTGCCAAGAAGGGCGACGACATGACGGCCTTGGGCACGAACATGAGCTTCGAAGACCTCTCGGCACAGAACGGTACGCAGACTTCGAGCGTGGCCGGTGCCCCCGCCGGCTGGAACGTCTATGTGAGAGGCCAGCAGGTGACCACTGCCGACGAGGTGAGAGCTGCCGGCATTACCGCCTGGCATGGCGCGAACAACGATGCCGAGGGTGAGCCCATGGACGGCGATGTGGCCTTCGGTCTCTGGACAAGCGGCGTTCCCGAATATGAGATCTCGCAGACCATCAGCGGCCTCGAAACAGGTTCCTATACCATCACGGCCGGCCTGATGGTCGGTGCCAACGGCAACGGATCGCGCCGCACCACACAGCGCATCTTCGGCAACCTGAACGCCACCTACTTTGCAAGTCAGGAGGAGTACGACGAGGCACTGCTCGACCAGGGCGAGGTGTATGGCTTCGCCAATCTTGAAGAGCCTGTCACCGACCGCCTGCTGCAGCCCATCAGCGTACGCGCCTTTGTCTACGACGGAACACTGACGTTTGGCTTGCGCACCAACGGAAACATTGCCGCCGCTCTGCGCGAGACGGGTAACGGTGCCGGTGGCGACGGATGGTTCAAGCTCGACAACTTCCGTATCATGAAGGAGGGCTATCTGCAGGAGGATGCCCTGGCCGTCTACGAGCACTTCAGCCAGCTCTACGAAAACCTGAGAGGGCAGGACATGCAGAAGACCGTGAAGGAAGAACTCAACGCACTGCTCAACGGCAACATCGGAGTCGGCAGCAGCCAGGAGGAGATTATTGCGGCCATCAACAGCCTGAAGGGTATCTACGACAAGGTGCAGTCGTCGGTCGATGCCTACAAGAAACTGTCGGATGCCATCGACGAGGGCACAAACACCCTCATCGAATATGAGCACAGCGCCAGTGCCGACGAATTCGGCGACTTGCTGATGGATGCCGAAGCCATGCTGAGCGATGCCGTGGCCGGCGAGGCTGAGATCGACGCCATGATTGCCCAGATTGAGGCCGGCAAGGAGCAGCTCAAGGCTACCGCCATCGTCGTGGGCGACATCACCTTCGTGCTGAAGAACCCCAGCTTCGAGGACCTGAGCAACCAGAACAACACCGTGAGCGACGGCGCACAGCCCGCTCCCGCAGGATGGACGCTGAAAGCCGATGGCGAAGTGGTGGAAACCATTGCCGGAGGCTGGTGTGCCATCAACCGTGGCGATGCCATCGATGTGACCGACGACGAGGGCAACTACTACGACCACCAGTACACCGACGGCGAATATCTCTGGGGCGTGTGGAACGGTACCATACCCGAGATAGAACTCAGCCAGACGCTGAAGAACCTGCCCGTGGGCAACTACACGCTGAAGGCCGACGTGATGGTGCAGTATAACTGGGCCGGCGACTGCCTGACCACCCAGCGCCTGTTTGCCAACAACTACATTCAGATGTTCGGCTCGGAAAGCGGCCATGCGCTGAACCTGCCCGAAGATGCCAAGCATGCCAACCTGCTGACCTACGCCGGCTACGACTGTGCGTCAGACGACCCGACAACCAGTCTGCTCCGTCCTATGGAGGTGAACTTCGACGTCGACACCACAGGCATTGCCGTCATCGGCTTCCGCACCAACAACATCGACCGCGACAGCGTAGCACAGGGAAGTGGAAAGGGATGGTTCAAGCTCGACAACTTCCGCCTGTTCTATAACAGCGAGCAGGTGTCGGAAGGCATCGTCGGCACGAAGAAGGGCAACGCAGCTATGCTCACGCAGTACTACGGTCTGGACGGCCGTCGCCGTCAGGCACTCAGAAAGGGCGTGAACATCGTGCGCTACACCGACAGTGAGGGCCACAACAAGACCGTCAAGGTCGTTGTCGACTAAGACATGCTCTCGTTTTGAGACACAACTATGCAGCAACATCCTGCCGTCGGTCACGATGGCAGGATGTTGTTGTTTGAAATACATACTGAACCATGCCGCAATTCATGCTGAATTACGTCACAATTAATACTGAATTACGTCACAATTAATACTGAATTACGAGATGGTTAATACTGAATTACGGCACAATTAATATTGAATTGCGGCACAGCTTAGGCGTAGGATGAGTAACCTTAAAAATAACTTGGCAAAGTATATGGAAACGAATGAGAATAATAATTATTCCAATTCAACTTTCGCAAGTAAAATAGAACCACGGATTTAACGGATGAAACGGATTTTTTCAGTATCCGTCCAATCCGCGTAATCCGTGGTAGAAAAACAGAACCACTGATTTAACGGATTACACGGATTTTTCTGTATCCGTCCAATCCGAGTAATCCGTGGTAGAAAAGAACTTGCAGAAGTTGAATTGTTCCAATTCGTTTCTATCGGAAATCGTGATCATGCTGCCTCATAGAACACCTGCCCGACTCTGTCGATGTGATTGCCAATTGGGGTGCCTGTCTTTTCGTTATAGTTAATCAAATCGACAGAATAGAGCAAATCCAAGTCCTCTATTTCACACAGAATATTCAGTATTTGCCTGTAGTCAATGCCCTTTCCTATCACTGCCAAGTCTATATCCGATCCCGAGCGGAAGTTTCCTTTCGACCTGGAGCCAAAGATAAGTACCCGCTCGATGTTCTGGTGGCGCCTGAACACATTCCGCAATTCCTCCACCACCGTGTCGCTGAGTCCAAATTTCATCTGCTTCTAAATTTTTGCAAATTTAGCCATTATATTTGACACATGCAAGTTTTTCCTTCTTTTTCTTTGTCGTTTCATTTTTTCTTCGTAATTTTGCACCATCGCTCAGTTAGCCCAGTAATGGGCGGCGGGCGGTCTTATATATGAGAAAGACGTTTTCGAACGTCTGTCGTTGTAGAGCACGAACTTCGCAACTTCCAAACCTACAGCAGGCAGATG
>CAJONO010000169.1 GCA_905235905.1 uncultured Prevotella sp. | reverse complement strand
TGCGCACCATATTTACCCAGGGCGATGCCCTGGGCTGGGAGTTTTCTGGCCTTTCAGGCCGTCTTCGCGGAACTTACGAAAGTTGAATATATTCATTTTGCAAACCTGACAAGCCACTGATTTCCAATGTGTTATAATTCAGTTTGAATTACGCTCCAATTCATGCTGAATCATAACGCAATTTGAGCCAAATTGCATCGGAATACAGCATGAATTTCAGACGTGTTCGCATCAAGCTACAAAATGAATGATTATGCAAACAAAAAGGAGTGGGAAACTCCAATCATATCAAAAACAGAATAATCTCTAACAATGAATCGTTTAAAAAGACTCTTCTTTTCGTTCCTGTCGTTGTTGCTCGTCCTTCATCCAAAGGGACCGAGCAAGAGGTCGCAGCTGTTTGGCAAATACCATGTGTTTGGCAGCGTCGGGAAACAATGCATATTGCAAGGATGGCGGGTGCCACTCTATTCAAATCTCATATTCATTCACGACAATGTGTCTATGGCACCAAGTGTCAAGTTCGTGGCACACGATGGTATTCACAGGATGTTGAATAATAAATACGGACAGATGAGTTTTATAGAAAAATTAGGTTGCATAGAAATAATGGACAACGTATTCATTAGTTCAAATGTGACAATCTTGAATAACACACGCATTGGCTGTAACGTCATCATTGGGGCAAATAGTGTGGTGAACAAAGACCTGCCGGGCAATGCCGTATATGCCGGTACACCGGCGCGTCGCATCTGCAGTTTCGACGAGTATGTGGAAAAACACAGACACTACTCTGAGACGTTTCGCAGCAAGTTCGGCATAGACCAAGTACACGGCGTGGACAAAGTCCTTGCCGCCAAATTGCGCGAAGATTTTATCAAACAAAGAGAAGGATGAACATCTTGACGTTTGACGTAGAGGAGCGGTGACGTTTCTTACTTCAGAAGCCAGTCGATGACGTGACGGATGTGGATGGTTAAGCCGTCGATTATTTCATCCCGCGACCCGGCGAGAGCTATCAACGTGAGGTTTTCGCATCCTAATCTCCTGGCTGCTTGGACCAATGGTTCCGTTTCCCGTTTGAAGGTCTTGGGCGATTCTATATCGTAGGCCACTTGGAACAACTCGACAACACGACCTTGTTCACAGATAACAAAATCAACCTCCTTACTGCGGCTGGTCGGCTTGTAGTAATAGACATCATGAAACAGGGGGGCTGCTCGCCGTAAAAGCTCCACATAGACGACGTTTTCCAATCGCCAGCCATAGTTCTGGGGCAATAGCGCATCATTCCTGTTGGCTATAAGGCCAGTATCAACAACATAGCCTTTTGTCTCACGGATACGTATGCGGCTCTTGAACGAGAACTTGTGAATCTGAATAATGAGGAAGGCCTGCATGAGATAATCGACATATTTCCTTGTCGTGACGGCACTGCCCAGCCCAAACATATCGGTCAGGTCTTCATAGACTATCTCCTGGCATGAATTAGCGATGAGATGGTCTGCCAAGAGACGCAAGGCACTGACGTTCCTGATGCGATAGCGCAGTTTGATATCTTTCATGATAACGGTATCTATCAGTCCTTGCACGTATGCACGCTTATTGCGGATGTGCATCAGCTCTGGAAAGCCACCGTTGAGAAGGTAATCTGTGAAAGCCGCCTTGAGAGTTGCTTGCGACTTGGTTGTAATACCATGTGTGTCAATATGAAGGTATGCGCAATATTCTGCAAACGAAAAGGGATATAGGCGGATTTCATTGTAGCGGCCTGTCAAATGTGTGGCTAATTCGCTGCTTAACAGACGGGCATTGGAACCCGTAACAAATACGTGAATGTCATTTCGAAGGAGACGATTGACAAAAAGGTGCCATCCTTCTATATTCTGAATCTCATCCAGAAGAATGTATTTGACGTCTTGGCCATATAGCTGGTAAACACAACTGAGCAAGGTATTAAGGTCGGAAGTCTTCAGTTCAAACAAACGGTCATCGTCCAGATTTACGTATGCGTATCGGATATGTTTCTGCATAAGCACTTTATGACAGATTGTAGACTTACCTGATCTGCGTACGCCGATAACAACTTGAGCCAAAGGACTGTCAAATTCGAACTGCTGTTCTTCAAAGCGATTGCACCATTTCCGGGCTTTCAGCAGATTCGCCTCCTCTTTCTGCTCTGCAAGTACTTCAAGGATTATTCTTTCTTCCATAATTGTCCGCTTATGAATCTGCTGCAAAGGTATGAAAAAGAATGGAATGACGCAAGGAAAATGTAGTAAAATGCATGTTTTTGCTCCGCGAAATGTAGTAAAATGCATGTTTTTGAGCTTTAAAATGTAGTAAAATGCATGTTTTTGGGCTTTAGGATGTAGTAAAAACAACACGTTTATATGATGAACATACTGACATTTGACGTAGAAGAGTGGTATTTGGAAAAGATACTGCATGAGGGCAGGGCTTTCAGATACCAACAGTTTGACGAGACGCTGACAAAGGTCTTGGACGAGCTGGACAGGCTCGGTCTCAAGGCAACATGTTTCTGCCTGGGGAAGCTGGCAACGGACTTCCCGCAGGTGGTTCGCGAGATTGCAAGGCGTGGGCATGAAGTGGGATGCCACTCGAATGAGCACGTCTGGCTGAACAGAATGACAGAGGAGCAGCTGCGGCAGGATACCACAGAGGCCCTGAAAGCCTTGGAGGATGTGACGGGACAGAAGGTGGTGAGCTATCGGGCACCGGCATTTTCCATTACGGCAGAGAACAAATGGGCGGTGAACGTCCTGGCAGACTGCGGCATAGAGAATGATGCTACCATCTTCCCGACAAACCGTGACCTTGGAGGCTACAAGGGATTCCCGCAAGACACACCCTGTATCATCAGTCATGAGGGAGCGACGCTAAAGGAATATCCCATCTGCCTGACATCGGTGATGGGCAGGCAAATAGCCTATTCGGGTGGCGGCTATTTCAGGCTGCTGCCCTTGTGGATGGTCAACCGAGCAATTCGCCACCGGGATTACAACATCTGCTACTTTCATCTTAGCGACCTGATAAACTACAGGTTCGAACTGAAAAGCAGGGAGGAATATGAAGCATATTTCAAAGAGCCAGGTACGCTGAAGAACCGGGTCATGCGCTACGTGAAGACAAACATAGGACATGGCAATGCCTTCGGAAAGTTCACAGAGCTGCTCTCAAAACACAGATTTGTCAATATTCAGGAGGCTAACCAGCTAATTGATTGGAATAATTCAACTATTATAGAACTAAAAGAAAATACAGTTATGAACACAGTTAAAAAGCCAGTGGGGGGGGTAATTTCTGCCCCCTGACGATTCCCCTTCGTGAAATATGCTACGAACCTTATGTAGCCAAATGTGCATAGTTGTTATACATAAGATTCGAAAGCATGAAATTGAGTATAAGGCAAATTATTTCCAGATACGTTAGCAAAGGCATTGCATCGTATTTCCGTATGAGGGGGTGTCACATAGGCAAGAATTGCAAAATCTCTAAAAAAGCCATTATCGACCGCGCTCACCCTAAAGGTGTGTATATCGGTGATAATACGCGGGTGCTGATAGAAGCAATGATACTTGCTCATGATTATTCACGAGGGGCATTAGAAGGACAAAGCATGTGGTGCGACACTCACATAGGCAACAATTGTGTCATTGGAGGACGAACCATGATTATGCCCGGCGTAAGGATCGGCAACCATGTTTATGTGGGAGGCGGTAGTATCGTAACAAAAGACATTCCTGACCATTGCCTTGTGGCAGGAAATCCTGCAAGGATTATCAGGAGAGGCACTGTAATAAGCGATAGAGGCCAAATCATAGAAAAGGGAGAGAAGATTTGATGTCACAAAGAAAGCGAGATAAAAGTTTTGCGATTGGGAAAATAATGCTTAACTTTGCAGCTGATAAGAGCCACACACTTGAAATACTATCGTATGATAGAGCAAATAACGATAAAGAATTATAAGTCCATAAGGAAGATTGAAAGACTGCCACTCCGTCGCATTAACGTTCTCATAGGAGAGAATGGCGCGGGTAAGAGTAATTTTATATCTTTTTTTGAGATGCTCAATGCTATATACGAAAGGCGTTTCGGTCAATATGTCCTTCAGCGGGGTGGCATCGGGCGTTTTTTCAATTATCATGCGCCGGCTGAAGAGAGCATTTTTTGCATGGTGGACTTTAACAATGTAAATGCTGTATCACTAAACATCATTCCTTCCCAAACGGGTAAAGGGGTTATTTCCGATTTTACCCATTTCTTTAATGGCCATGGTGACAAGGACAAGAATTACCGCAACTGGAACGACATCACATTGGACCGTGATGTAGAGGAGTCTGATATTCAGTCGGACAATTCCAAGCGCATGAGTTATGTCAAGAAGCAGTTGGCTAGCTTTAAGGTTTACCATTTCCATGACACAAGCCTCAAGTCGCCTATGCGTGGTCCTTCCACTATGGGGGATTACGAAATGCTACGTAGTGACGCGTCAAATCTCGCAGCTTGGCTGTACAGAGTGAAACATACGGATATGCCAAGCTTTCGGCTGATAGAAGGAACGGTGAAAAGCGTGGCACCCTATTTTCGCAAATTTCATCTTGAACCAGATGCCATCAACCCCCTTCAAATCAAGTTGGAGTGGGAAGAAGAAAACAGCGACCGTTATCTTGACGGTTATTCTTTTTCTGATGGTACTATTCGTTTCGTAGCATTGGCTGCACTGCTTTTGAGTGAGCAACGCCCTGATGTTATCCTTATAGACGAGCCAGAACTGGGCCTTCATCCGGCAGCCATGACGAAGTTGGCAGCCATGATACGCATGGCATCACAGACAAGCCAGATAATTGTCTCAACCCAGTCGTCTGCCTTTGTCGATGAGTTTGATGGTGAAGATATCATCGTGGCTGAACGTAGCGAAGAGGGATCGACGTTTCATCGCCTTGATGCTGTTAAACTGGAATCGTGGCGCAACAATTATTCACTTGGCGAACTGTGGCGGAAGAATGTATTGGGAGGAAGGCCATGAGCAGGATTTTTGTTGTTGTTGAGGGACAGACCGAAGAGGCATTTGTAAAGGAGGTGCTCCTGCCTTATCTGAATGACTATGGCGTTTATGATGTGACACCTATTGTCATACATACCAATACGAAACATTACAAAGGGGGCTTTGTGAACTATTACCACCTGAAGAACGATATCGTTAGTTTGTTGCAGTCGGAGGGTAGCGATGTGTTTGTCACAACGTTTATTGATTTCTTCCGAATCCCCAACACTATTCCTCATTACGACGTAATAGCAAATAGGGGATCTCACCTTGAACAGGTTGAAATGATGCAGAAAGCAATTGACGAAGATATTGATGACCGCCGGTTCTCTTCTTATATCCAACTTCACGAATTTGAGGCATTGCTTTTTTCTTCAAACAAGGGTTTTGAAAAGTGGATGGAGGAGAAAAAGATGCAGACGGATGATATCATCAAGAAATTCCCGAATCCGGAAGATATCAACACTTCCACTGATGGTGCTCCCTCAAAGAGGTTGCTGGCTATACAACCAAACTATGACAAGGTGATGCAAGGCAATCTGATAGCGCTTGAGGTCGGCATTAGACAGATGCTTGGAAAGTGTCCTCGTTTTAATCAATGGGTCGATATGCTCATAATAAAAGGTAAATCATAATTTCTGTCATAATACTCTATTCTCAATGTACCGAAGATTTTTCAAGCGGTTCCTTGATTTCTGGATTTCGCTCATTGCATTGATTTGTATATCGCCGATACTACTGGTAGTAACAATCTGGCTGCACTTTGCCAATAAGGGAGCCGGGGTCTTTTTCTTTCAGGAGCGGCCTGGTAAGGACGCAAAGATATTCAAGGTCATCAAGTTCAAGACGATGACGGATGAACGGGATGCAGAGGGGAATCTGCTGCCAGATGCGCAGCGGCTGACAAGGGTGGGACGCATAGTGCGCTCAACCTCCATCGACGAGCTGCCGCAGCTCATCAATGTGCTGAAGGGTGACATGGCACTGATAGGGCCGCGACCGCTACTGGTGAAATATCTGCCGCTCTATTCGAAAGAGCAGATGCGACGCCACGAGGTGAGGCCGGGCATCTCAGGCTGGGCACAGTGCCATGGGCGTAACAGTATCTCATGGGCGGAGAAGTTCAAGCTCGACGTGTGGTATGTAGACCACTGTACGCTATGGACGGACCTGAAGGTGATATGGATAACGATACAGAAGGTGCTGAAACGTGAAGGCATATCCGAGGAAGGTCAGGCAACGATGGAAGCATTCAATGGAAACAACTGACTACCAAAAAGATGAACGGTTGCAATGGCTGCGCTATGTGTTAGAGCCATCGGGGACTATGCCTGCGGTAAGCGACTGGCAGGGCCTGCTGGATTTCGCAATCAAGCAGGCCTTGACAGGTATTTGTATGCCCTTGCACTGTCGGGAGAATATAGACAAGGTACTGCTGATAAAATGGATAAGAGCATGCCTGCGGATAGAGAACCGGAACAAACTGCTGAACAAACAGTCGGCAAGGCTGTATGCAAAGCTGAAGAAGGAAGGACTGCGATGCTGCATACTGAAAGGACAAGGCAACGCTATGATGTATCCCAATCCGCTGATGAGAGGTGCGGGGGACATAGACGTATGGGTAGATGCCACGGAAGAGGAATTGCTGACATTCGTAAAGAGCGTGTTCCCTAACGAGAAAGAGAGCTTCAAGCATATCAAGTTTCCTGTATTCAAGAATACGGAAGTGGATATGCATTACGTGCCACTGAAGATGTATCACCCGACAAACAACAGAAGGCTGCAGACGTGGATAGAGCAGAAGAAGGAAGAGCAGATGACGCATTATGTAAGGCTCGACGGTACGGAAACGGATATTGCCATCCCGACGGTAGCATTCAATGCGGTTTATCAACTGGGACATATCCTGATACATGTAGAGGATAAGGGTATCGGACTGCGGCAGATGGTGGACTACTACTATTTGTTGCGGCTTGTCGGCAGCCTGGGCGATGCGGAGAAGGCAGAGATCGTTGAAACATGGAAGCTGGTCGGACTGAGAAAGTTGGCCGGAGCCGTGATGTGGGTGGAGAAAGAACTGCTTGGACTTCCAGAGCAGTTTCTGCTGGTCGAGCCTGACGAGAAGACAGGTCGCCTATTGGCAGAGGACATCATGGAGGGTGGCAACTTCGGACAACACAGTAGCAGAGAGAACTATAGGATACATGGACGGTATGCGAAGAAATGTGCGGATGTATGGCATCTGGTGAAACTGTCGGTCTGTTTTCCTCGAGAGGCATTCTTCAAGATTATCAGCAAAGTGAGAACGGGCGAGAGGATAATAAAAAAGAGCATAACCCGTTGGCGGAATAAAACTATAAGTAAGTGATGATAAAAAAATAACTTGGGACGATTGATGTTTTTTACCATCACTAAATAGAACTGGAATGTCCCTATAGATGGTTACCAGAAAAAAGCACCTACAAAATCTTTGTAAGTGCTTGATTTTCAGTGTGGGCCATGTAGGGCTTGAACCTACGACCTCCAGATTATGAGTCTGTTGCTCTAACCAACTGAGCTAAAAGCCCAAACGTGGTGCAAAGGTACGCAGAAAAAATGACATCTGCAAACTTTTCGCCAGAAAATCTTCGGTTGCATGAAGAAAAAGGGCGAAAAAGGGGGAAGAAATGGGCGAAACCTATCTGTTTCTTGATAGATTTCGCCCTCATAGTAGTTGTGGTTGCCGTAGGCTATTTCACCAGATACTTGCGACCGTTCTGCAGGTAGAGGCCCCTCTTTAGCGTTGAGCCTTGAATGCGGCGGCCTCCGAGGTCGTAGACGGCGTTCTGCCAGACGGTCTGACGTCCGTTTCCAATCTCTTCGATGCCAGTGAAGATGGTCTCAGAGACGAACTTCACTGAGTAGACGTAGCGCTTGTCGTTGACTTGCAGGCAGAACTGTCCCATGACGCTGTAGTCTTCGGCCACGGTCTCGTTGCTATACAGGGTCAGTGTGGCCGTCGTGCCGTCGTCGTTCAGTTCGACCTCGAAGTACATGGTGCCATCGCCCATCACGCTGTTGCCCTTCTCGTCGAACGTCAGGCCTTCGAAGATGTTGAAGCCATTGCCATAGTTGCCCTCTGCGGTCATGCCGTGCAGGTATTCGCCCTTCGTAAGCTCGTCGACCGTCGTTCCCAATGCCGTGGCTGCGGCAGCCAGGTCGATGGTGATGCCCTTGCCTTCTGCGACAGTCATGGGATTCACGGGGATGGTAAGCTCCTCGGTGGCCACGACCTCAATTTCCTGTACCGACTCTACGATGCTGTAGACGAAGTTGAAGGTGACCATCTTGCCGTTGTCTTCGTTGACGAGGAACAGCGGGAACTTGAAGACATCGCCCAGGCTGACACCACTCTCATACTGCATCAGGGAGAAAGTACCATCAGGCATTGCAGTTGTTACACCCACGCGGGCATTCGAGTTCCAACCGACATTATGACCTTCACCGTCCATCCAGAAGCCAGGATAGGGCGTACAGGTATAGGACTTGGAGTATTTGGCGTTGCCTTCCTTCTCAGTGCCGTCCTCGTTCAGCGGAGCCAAACCGTAGAGCACCCAGTCGCTGGTGCCGATCTGCTCTTCTACCCACTCGGCTGGAATTTCCACACCTGTTGTCCAGATATAAGAGCCAGGAACCTGCTGTACCTCGATGCTACGCTGAGCCACACTCTGGAATGCGTCATCCACCTGCTTAGGCTCGACAATCTTCAGGTCGATGTTCAGGAGGTAGTACTTGCTGTTGGCCAGGAAATAGAGCGATGCGCGGATGGAGTCGCCCACGTTCATGTGGCCAGGATACTGTCCGATGCCAAGCTTCGAGAAGTCGTCGGCCTTCGGTGTCACGTAGAACAAAGCATTGTCGCCCCAGTTGATGACTGCACCCTCATAGCCTACCCAGTAGCCTACGCCTTCCTGATTCTTGCCGGCGAAGTCGATGTCGGTAGAGAGCATGAAGAAGTCGTCGATATCGCCTACCTCACAGCCTAAGGCGGTGCAGATGCCTTCAATGTCGATAGAGAAGTTCTTGGTGTCGTAGCTCTCCATGGGTTCCATTTCGACCAGCATGGTACTTTCTCCAGCCTTCTCGTAGTCCTCCAACGTACCCAGTTTCACTTCAAGCACAATCAGGTTGTAGCGAATCTTGATGGCCTTGCTGCCATAGACAATGTAGATGTCGGCGAAATAGGTGTTGCCGCTCTTCGCGTTGTTAGGATACTGTCCCAAGTTACAAGAAAGGATGCCCGACTCGGCGTCGAAAGCAAACGATTCCATATAGAACTTGTCTGTATTGCTATAGTCATAGCGTGCACACTCAAGGGTCTCATTGCCATCGGCATCGCAGACGGCACTCATCCAGAAGCCAATGCCGTTAGCCGACGACTTATTGGTCAGCGAGTCGCTCTTCTGTACGCCCATTGCCACGTCGTCAGTCAAATAGGCATTAGTGGCAAAGAGCAGCTGTTTCAGCTCATCCTGAACCAGCGAAGTATTGCTGATGCCCAGTTTTGCGAGTGCCTCGGTCAGGTTTACCTCCACCTTGTCGGCATCATAGCCGCTACGAGCCTTCTGCTCGACGTTCATTGTAATTTCGTCGACGATGGTGAGCTTCGACCATGCCAATTCAGGCTCAGGAATATCAACGGCAGGCTTCTCGGTGATGTTGATGGTCACCTCGATGGTTGCCTGCTTCTCGCCCAGCTTCAGCACGAACAGGGGCTTGAAGGTGTCGCCAGCCTGGCACTGGCCGGGGAACTGGCCGATAACAATCTGGAACACGTCGGCCGAGGCATCCCAGCCAATCATGTTGAACCAGCGCAGGCCGCTGTTGTCGTCGCTCCAGGCCTGGGGCGCGCCGTCGGCGTTCACCCAGAAGCCGCCCTTGCCGCCCTGCGTGTAGTTGTCGCTCAGGCCCTCGGTGGTGGTCAGGAAGAACATGTTGGCGTCGGTGCTGCCTTCGGCCGTCCACGAATTGAGGGCGATTGTCAGCGTCGTGGTGTCGGTCTCGAGTGCGTTGGCCACTGCGGTCAGGCTCAGTTCCACGGGCTTCTCGTTGCCCCATTCTTCAGCTGCATAGGCTTCGTAGGTAGCCGTGAGCTGTGCCTGTGCCGATACGCCTGCAAAGAGGCAGGCTACTGCGGTAAGCAGATTTCTAAAGTAGGTAATTGTCATAACATGTAGTAGTTTTTTGTTGTTAATAATAATAGAGTGTAGCTATTTTGTCTGCAAATATACGCATTTTTATGTGAATGGCAACAAAACTGTCGGTTTTTTTTCAAAAAATCTCGAAAAAACGCCGCCATGCCGTTGCTTTGTCTTCATATTCATGTAAAAAAAAGAAAACAAATACTTGCACAGGCACAGAAATCTTCGTAACTTTGCCGACACAACAACCTTTTTTTATGAAGACAAAAGTAGTAACCCTCCTTCTTTTCGCTGTTGCCACCCTTCAGGCACAGACCACCAGTGGGCAATGGAATGCCCCGGGTGCGGCCAATCCTATTATTCCGGGCTATTTTGCCGACCCCACCATCCGCAAGTTTGGCGACACCTATTATCTCTATGCCACTACCGACGGCACGGGCAACGGCTACGGCCCGGCACAGGTGTGGGTAAGCAAGGACTTTGCCAACTGGAGAAACGTGGTGATGAACTGGCCTACGACCGAGGTGGTGTGGGCCCCCGACGTGGTGCAGCAGCCCGACGGCACTTTCCGTTACTACTACTGTGAGCCGTGCAACGTCAACATCGGCGAGGCCAAGTCGCCTCTCGGCCCCTGGCACAACATCCTGGGCAAGGACGACGCGGTGATGGTGCCCGACCGCTACGTTCACAATGTCATCACCCTCGACCCCCAGCTGTTCCGCGACGACGATGGCGCTGAGTATCTCTATTTCAACACCTGGGGCATCTACAAGGGCTTCGGCTGTGGCGTGGCGAAGCTGAATAGCCGTTTCTCGGCTGCCAGCACCCAGTTCGGGGAGGCCCGCTTCTGGCGCGAGGATGCTCCCTTCCCCATTGCTGCCGACACGTTCTTCACCGAGAAGCGGCTCATTCCCAACACCGAGCTGAAGGACATCTTCGAGGCTCCGTTTGTCTTTAAGCGGCAGGGCGTCTATTATTTCACCTACTCCTCGGGCTCCTGCCACGACCACAGCTATCGGGTGCAGTATGCCACCTCGACCACAGGGCCTATGGGACCCTTCGAGTACAAGGGCTGCATCTTGCAGACCAACGGCGACCAGACCGTCCACGGCCCTGGCCACCATTCCATATTAGAGCAGGACGGCCGCTACTACATCGTCTACCACCGCCACAACCTGCCCCGCAGTGTGCATGGCTTCAACCGCCAGGTGTGCATCGACGAGATGAAGTTCGATGCCCAGGGCCGTATTCTCCCCGTCGTTCCCACCCATAACGCCGAGGGGGTGGCCGTTATTCCCCTCAAGTCTCAGAAACACAGGAACATAGCCTATGGTGCCAAGGTCACGGCCTCCAGCTACTATGACGAGTGGTTCAGACCCGAATATGCCGTCGACGACAACAACGCCACGCTGTGGAAGGCCCGCCATTGCAACTGGGACACCGGCGCTCCTCTTTCAGGCATTTCCGGCGCTCCTCTTTCAGGCATTTCCGGCGCTCCTCTTTCAGAAACGTCCGTGTCCGGCGGTTTGCCCACCGGAAACATCGAATGGCTCCAGATAGACCTCGGCAAGCCCATGAAATTTCGCGAGATCTGGACGCAGTTCGAGTATGCCACCTTCTTCTATCAGTACAAGATAGATACATCGGCCGACGGCAAGGCATGGACGCTCTATGCCGACCGCACCGAAAACACCATGCAAGGCTCGCCCATGATCGACCGTGGCGCGGCGAAGGCAAGATACATACGCATCAGCATCACCGACACTCAGAAGAACGGTCACATGCCTGCCATCTGGAACGTGAAGGTGTGGCAGAAGGCTCCAGAGCTGCCACGTGTCGAAGTGGAATCGAACGACGGCTATCCGGGCATGCACCGCAAGGATGTAGAGGCCGACCAACGGGCGGCAACGCCGGCGGCCATCGAGCTTGATGTCGAGGCACTCGCCATGAAGAGCCAGACAAAACCCTTCGACGTGACCGAGGTGGTGTGCGGCCAGGGGCAGCATCCGGCCATGACGTTCAAGGCCAACAAGCCCATCCGTGCCAGGGTGAAAGACGGAAGGTGGGCACTCTTCCTGAACGGCACACAGCAGCTGGAGAGTCAGCAGCCACTGCCGCAGTGCTACCGCTACAACGCGCCCTACACCATTGCCGCGTGGGTGCTGAGCACCAAGGTAGGGCCAGTGTCGACGGTGGTCTCGCTCTCTACGTCGAGGGCCGACTTGGCATCGACCGAGTTCCGATTAGGCACCGACCCGTCGACGGGCCTGCTCAATCATAACGGCTCGTTCGAGAGTTGCGGACTGCCACAGCAGATCAAGGCGAGCGAGGGAAAGTGGCAGTTCTGGGTCATTGCCTACGACGGATGGATGGAGCGCGTCTATCTGAACGGCCAGCAGGTAAGGGAGCAAAACAACTTCCTCATGATTCGTCCGGAAGGGCATGTCACCATCGGTGCCGATGGCACGGGTGCCAACAACTTCATGGGCTACATCGGTTCGCTCGCGATTATGCCGCAGGCCCTGTCGGCCGACCGTGTCAGAGAACTCTACAAGGCTGGCAGCGACAAGCATTTGCCTTCGCTCGGCGATGACGATTTCGAGGAAACCGACCCCGACAGCAAGTTCACGCTTGCGCCCAGTGCCAAGCCCGTGTTCCAGAAGGCCGAGGCATTTACGCTGAGCACCGAGGGTGCCGACTTCAACAACGACCCGCTTGCCCATGGCGGCTATATATATAAAGAGGTGGAGGGCGACTTCGTGGTGATGGTTCGCATGGCCGATATGGAGGGCCTGCAAGACCGCAAGGTGAAAGGCTATAACGAGGGCGGTCTGCTCATTGTCGACTCCCCCAACTCTCAACCCTCAACCCTCAACTCTCAACCCTCAACTCTCAACTCTCAACCCTCAACCCTCAACTCTCAACCCACCTATTACCAGTTAGGGGCATTCCCACTCTACAACTGTGGTAACATGCTTACCACGCTGAGCCATCGAGGCCGACCGCAGCATCCCAACTACAAGGGCTACGACTTCGACCCCATCTTGCAGTTTGAGCGCCGTGGCAACCAGCTGTTTGCCCGTACCAGCAAGGATGGGCAGAACTGGAGCAACATGCCGGGGTCGCCCATCGAGGTGACCACTCCCGTTCTGGGCATCGGTGCCTATCAGACCACCTACAGCGACAGTAGGTCGTGGGTGAAGCTGAGCGATTTTGTCATTTATAAATAAGGAGAACAAGCTATATGATGCTACGAAAACTGCTTTTTCTGGTTGTCCTCATGGGGATGGCCATGAGTGCAAAGCCGCAGAAAAGAATATTCATACCCGAAGACCTGCGCCAGATGAATCTGGAGAGCGACACCTCGCGGTGGTGCTGGAAACGCTCGGCCGAGACGCGTGACCTTATCTTTATGTGGGAGCGAGGCTTCGGCAACGACCTGCAAGACCCGCCCCGCCTCGACGGCAAGCCCATGGCTTTCAACCTGAGTGTGCTCATGGAGCGGGTGCAGTCGTTCTACACCTTCTTCCGCGATACGCTGGGCTTTGTCACACCCTCAAGCCATAGCAAGGCCGACCGCTACAAGATGATGGTCATGGTGATGTATTCGCTCGACGGCACGGCCTACGGCGGTACCTACGATAATTTCATAGGAGGACTGTGGGTGGCCCCCAACCGCATCCAGGACAAGACCATGAACTGCATGGCCCACGAGCTGGGGCACTCTTTCCAGCTACAGATTCCTGCCGACTCGGTGGGTGATGCGTGGGGTGGAACGGGCTTCTTCGAGATGACCTCGCAATGGATGCTGTGGCAGGTGAACCCCTGGTGGCTGCGCGACGAGAACTACCATTTCGAGGCATTCAAGAAGCTCACCCACAAGGCTTTTCTGCACATGGACAATATCTATCATTCGCCTTACGTCATTCAGTGGTGGAGCGACCTGCACGGGCGACGGTCTATTGCCGAGCTCTATAGGCAGGGGCGCAAAGGCGAAGACCCCATAGACACCTACCTGCGCATGTACCAACTGTCGCAGCAGGAGTTTTGCCAAGAGATGTTGCGCGGCTACCAGCATTTAGTGAACTTCGACTTCAGTCATGCCCGGAAGGAAACACGTCCTTATGCCTGCACATGGCAGACGCCCCTCGACACGCTGCGCGGCGGCTGGATGCGCCCTCAGACAACGTTAGAGGACTATGGCTTCCACATCATCCCACTAAACGCTGCCCGTCGACCCAGAATCAAGGTCGAGGGGCAGCAGGTAATGTGGGCACTCGTGGGCATCAGGCACGACGGCACCACCGTCTATGGCAATCCGATGTCGGCTTCGCTCCAGGCCAAGCCGTCCGAGCTTGCCTCGCTCTATATGGTGGTGATGGGCGCTCCGGCCACCTACCATCTGCCCACCCACACCTATCCTTATCGTTTCAAGGTGCGGTAGTCGTCAGAACATGCCTGCAAAGTTGTGCAGCAGGAGGTAATAAGGACAGTGGCGTAGGCCGACATGCCCTCTTCGCGCCCGGTGAAGCCGAGCTTCTCGGTGGTGGTGGCCTTGATGGAAACGGCATCCTCGTCGCAGCCTATGACACGGGCCAGACACTCTCTCATGGCGGGGATATGGGGGTTCATCTTGGGATGCTCGGCACAGATGGTGGCATCGATATTGCCCACGCGATAGCCCTTGGTGGCAATCAGCTCGACGGTCTTGCGCAGGATGATCTTGCTGTCCATGCCGAGCGTCTCATTGCTGGTGTCGGGGAAGTGGTAGCCTATGTCGCGCATGTTGGCCGCGCCGAGCAGCGCGTCGCAGATGGCATGTATCAGCACGTCGGCATCGCTGTGGCCCAGAAGGCCTTTTTCAAACGGGATGAGTATTCCGCCCATCCATAGCTCACGGCCTTCTACGAGGCGGTGAACGTCGAATCCGAATCCTATTCTAATCATTGTTTTTTTCGTTATGTCGAGATGTCGAAATGTCGAGATGTCGAAATGTCGAGATGTCGAAATGTCGAGATGCCGAAATGCCGAGATGTCGAAATGCCGAGATGTCGAAATGCCGAGATGTCGAAATGCCGAGATGTCGAAATGTCGTCATTTAAAAAGATCCTTGATGCCGTCCATGTCGAAGGAGAGGGTGAAGCGGAGGGTCTGGTCGAGAGGATTGCTCTGGGCGGTAGAGATGACATAGCCCACGTCGAGCGAGAACACGTTCATGCGGAAGCCGCCGCCCACGGTGAAGTACTTTCGGTTGCCCTTCGACTCCGACTCATGGTGATAGCCGGCCCGCAGGGAGAACTTGTCGTTATAGACATACTCGGCACCGGCACTCCACTGAATCTCCTCGAGCTCTTCCTTGAAGCCGCCGGGAGCGTCGCTGAAGCTCTTGAAGATGCCTGAGATCGACGACATGTCGCTGTACTGGCGGCGCACACGGTCCTGATAGTCGGAGTTCGACTCGTCGACCATCTGCATGGGCACCGTAGGCACGAGCAGCTTGTTGGCATCGGCGGCAATAGTGAAGCGGTTATACTCGTCGATGGGAATCATCAGCGAGGCTCCTAAGCGCAGGTTGGCAGGCAGGAACTGGCTCTCCTCGTCGCCATAGTAGGTAATCTTCGAACCGACGTTGCTCACGTGCAGGCCCAGTCCCAACTGGCACTCGCGCTGACCTATCATAATATAGTTGTTGTAGTACATGCCCAGGTCGGCAGCAAAAGCCGAGGCGGGCTTCGAGTCTTCGCTATAGTCATAGCGCAGGTCGCTGTAGATCCATCGCAGGGCAACACCCATGGAGAAGGTCTCCGAGAGCATCTGCGAGTAGCCCACGTCTATCGACATCTCGTAGGGTTTCACCGTCATGTCGTCGTAGTCGCTCAGCGTTACCTCGCCCAAGGAGAAATAGCGCAGCGAGCCGCTCAGTGCGCCGTACTCGCCCACACGGTAGTAGCCGGCCAGGTAGGCCAGGTCGATGTCGCTGACCAGCTGGCGCAGCCACGGCGTGTAGTTCAGGGCCACGCCGGCACGGCTGATGCAGAAGGGATACTTGGCCAGGTTCCAGCACTGTGAGTTCACGTCGGGGTCGGTGGCCGCACCCACGTCGCCCAAGCCTGCCGAGCGGGCATCGGGTGCAATGGTCTGCGAAATGACGGCATGCTCCACGGGGTTGAACGTAGAGGTCTTGTAGTCTTGGGCTGCCGTGCCCGCTGAAACAAGCACGGCGAGCATGGCAATGGGAGTTCTTATGATTCTTTTCATTGTTCTCTTATAACGGCAATTTCGGATAATTATTTTATTTTACAATCAGCTTCCTTGCCACCGATGCCTCGCTGCTGCCTCCCGACGAGACGAGGATGCGGTAGAGATAGACCCCCGAACGCAGGCGGCTGCCGCTGCTGGTGGTCAGGTCCCAGTCGACGGTGTAGGTATGGTCGGTGGCCACACCCGTCTCGGTGCGCTGCCAGAGCAGCCGTCCCGAGGTGTCGAGCACCTGTAGCGTCACGTCCATCTCGCTGCCCGTCCGGTCGTGGTCAATGAGGAAGCGGGTGGTGGTAGAGGCAGGATTCTTCGTGCAGACGACATTGATAATCGAGGGCTCGAGGGCCGAGTCGACGACAAACTGCAGCTCGGCTGTCGATGCATTGTTGAGCACGTCCCAGGCACGGAACAGCAGCTTGTGCGGTCCGTCGGAAAGCGTGGGCAGACTGTAGCCCACGGTGCCGCTGCGGTAGTCGCCGAAGTCGAACTGGAAGTAACTGTTCAGGTTGTAGGTGCGCTGCATGTCGCCGTCGACGATGAGCTCCATGTCGTGGCCTATGCCGCTGCCTGCGGCATTGATGCCGTCCTTGTCGGTGAGCGTGGCATAGAAGTAGGGGGTGCTGTTGACGGTGCCCCCGTTCTGGAAGGTCTCGCTGTTCAGGTAGCAATAGATGTTGGGACCCACGCCATCGCTCTCGGGCAGCTCATCGCCGTCGAGCACAAGCCCCGTATGCTGTCCGTGGGCCTCTGTCAGCCGGTCGTCGCTCACGCCGTAGGCAATGATCTGCCCCGACTCGCTGCTATAGCTGATGTCCTTGGGCACGGCAAAGGTGAGCGTGAACTGTCCGCCCACGATGCTGTCGCTACCGGAATAGATGATGTTGGGGCGCGTCTGGTAGGTGTAGTTCGTCACGTCGGGATAGCTGCTGTCATACTCGTTGAGCTTGCAGACGATGGTTTCCTCGACGTCGAACACGGTGAGCGATGCAATGCCCGTGAACGAGGGCAGGCCTTCTACATGGCCCTTGACCGTGACCGACGAGCCGGCATTCAGGTGTACGTCACCATCGGCCACCGCCTTGCCGGCCACGCTGTCGATGACGATTTGCTGTGTGGGTCGGGCCAGCGCTACGGCGGGGTCGCCCAGAAGCACGTAGTGCAGCTTGTTCTGCGAGGTGTCGCCGCCATCGTCCACCAGGTCGTTCTTGGCCTGCCTGAGTGCCTCGCCTATGGTGTTCGGCTTGCCGTCGGTGCTGTCTAACACCCGGCGCATGAAGGCCTTGTTGGTCTGGCGGTTCTGTGTCATGAACACGGTGCGGGCCGTGCCCAAGAAGGCGATGGCGCCGCCGTTGGCATTGAAGAGGGCGGTCTCGCCGATGTTCTCCTCCTGCGTGTCGAAGGGAGCAATGTCGCACGAAGCCGTAATCCACACCGGCATGCGGCCTCCCGAAGAGGCGTTCTTGAAGTCGGCCAGCTGCAGCACCTTCTCATGGGCTATGCAATAGGCGGCACCATGGCCCGAATAGTCCATGATGAGCGCCCCGTCGTTCATTTGCTGCTTCAGCAGGCGCTCCACTTCGGGATAGCTGTTGCCCGTCAGCGACACCTCGCGGGTGTAGGCATCCCAGTACACCTTTTTTATATGGTAGGCCTTGTCCGTGCTGTTCACCACACTGGCCACCGCCTCGGCATCTTCCATGTGGCGGTTGCCGTTGCCGTCGTCGGCCATCATGCAGATGGTGTTCTGCCAACTGCCGGCCTGACTGTTGCCCACGTAGGCAATCACGTTGTCGACGGCTATCTTTGCCTCTTCGACGGTGCGGGCCGGTATGCGGCCCACGGCCACGTCGGGCTTGCCCCTATAGCTGCTGCCCGTCTTGATGGTCTCCTCGTCGTCGAGCAGGCAGAAGAAGTCGTCGCTCACGAAGCTGTAGGTGTTGCTGAAGGAGTTCTCGCTCTCGTAGCAGAGCAGGAAATCGTCGGGCTGATAGGAGCGCCAGGCGGTGCTCACCATGCGGTTGTCCCACGCTCCGTCGCCGAGGAGCAGCAGGTAGCGGGGCAGCTCGTCGTCGCTATCGGCGCGGTCGTAGAACATTTTCAGGTATCGGCGGTAGGCGCTCACATCGGGCGTTCCCGACGAGAACTCATTGAACAGCTCGTCGGCGGGCACGATGCTCACCCTCAGGCTGTCGTGCTCTTCGTGCAGCTGCTTCAGCCGCCGGGCCTGCTCCAATAGCTTTTGCGACGTAGGGATGATGATGACCATCTGCACGGCAGAGTCGGCATGATGGTCCTGGTTGGTAATGCGATAGACGTATTCCGGCACGGGCATCTCGTCGGTGCTGAGGCTTGGCGCCGGACGGGGATTGGCCGAGACGAGGGCCACGTAGTCGGGGCGGAGAATGCACGAACCCGACGTCTGCTGCAGGCCAATGGTGTTGGCACCCTGACGAAGACCGGTGAGGCTGAACTTCCAGCTGCGTACGCCAGCCGAGGCATATTTCTCGCTCGAGAAGTCGCTCTTGGCCTGACTGGCCGTCACCTCCATCTGTCCCACCACCGAGTCGTTGACGGTGACGCTGACCACAAACGCCCCGTTGTAGCTCATGGCCACGACGAGTGTTTCCTCGGCCTCGTGGGCATCGAGCGTGAAGGTTGTGGGCTGCGACGTGCTCAGTGCCGTCGGACTGTAGAGGTTGCGCCCGCTATGATACCAGGCATAGCCGTCTTTCTCCCATAGCGAGTGATAGTCGTCGGCCGAGGGATAGAACGACGAGACGAATGCTGCGCTGTCCTGCGTCAGCGGCTCTGCGTCGCTCTCGGTCAGGAAATAGTAGCCATAGTCGCTACAGTAGTTGCGTGTGCGCTCCTCGGCCGTGGCCGACTCCCAGCTCACAGGGCCTGTGGCATGGAACAGCCGCCGGCCGCCCACCGTGCAGGTGGCCACCTCCTTCAGGTCGTCGGTAGCAGTGAGATAGTCGCCCGTCAGCGCTTCGGGCTGCAAGGCACCGCCATAGCCGTAGACCTTCACCTTCGAGGCATCGGCAAAGCCTGCCTTCCTGACGAGCGCGTCGGTAAGCTGATAGACGCCCGTTGCCGGCACACGGATCTTGGCCCACTGTCCGGTAGCCAGCACCGAGTGGGAGGCGTAGCGGGGTGAGAGGTGAGAGGTTCTGGACAGCTGCTCTTCTTCGTTCCTATTCCTCGATGTCACGGCCAGCTTGAAGCTCACCAATTTCTGGTAGCGGCCGTCGCGCTTCACCAAAGGCACCAGGCTCAGGCACAGGGTGCCGCGCTTGCGCTCTACGGCCACATACTTTTCGACGCGAGGCAGCTCGGGCAGCGCGTCGGCCACGCCCATCTGCCGTAGCCGCTGCACGTCAGAGGGTTGCATGTCGATGAACTCAGGATACTCTATCGACACCTCATAGTCGGTGCCGGCATAGTCCCTGCCCAACGCTATCTGGTGGGTGAATACAGGCAAAACGGAATCAATCTTCACCTCCTGGGCAGTGAGATTGAAGAACTCCTGGGCCGAAAGTGCCGTGGTGGCCAGGATATATGCTAATAAAATAAGGTGACGTCTCATTCTTGTTATATAACGAAGGCTTTTCGTTTTTATTGTATTCTGTAGCAGGAAGCTACTTGAATTAGGTCGCAATCCGTGCTGAATTATGTCGCACTTCAGCATCAACCACGTCGTAATCGATGCTCAATTGCAACCTAATTCAACATGCCCACTCCCAACGGTAGGCATTACCGCTGACGACGGTAGGCATTGGTTGTGGCAGTTTCTTTGACTATTTCTTGGTCGTTTGTTTCTTTTTTCGTATCTTTGCACAGCAAACCAATATTATTTAAAAACTATAAGAAAATGAAAAGAAACCATTACATCCAACTGAGTCTGGCCACACTGCTCCTCGCCATGATGGCCATCAACGCTAATGCCCGTTCGTGGCGAATCAACAACGATGCCACCAAGAAGCCCCACTTCACCAGCATCAATGCCGCCTGTAGCAGTGCCGACGTGCAGAATGGCGACACACTCTACCTCGACCCTGGCTGCCTCATCACAGATCAGACCATATCGAAAACCATCACCCTCATTGGCACAGGCTACGCCTCTACCGTACATACCATTGCCAAGATTACCGGAACTCTCTATATTAAAGCCGCCAATGTAAAGGTGGAGGGGGTCTATTGCACTGGATATATTTATTTCTATGCCAGCTATGCCACCGTGGAGCGCTGCAGGGTGGATGGTTTTATTACCTATGGCGGTACCGCCCAGTATGCCACTATCAGGCAGTGCATGGTGAATAACTATATTGCAGGTGCAGGAACCACCTCTACCACTACCATGGGGTGGACCATTGAGAACTGCATCATCAGGGGTAGTCTTGAGGATAACGGCTTTGTCCGCAAACTTTACAACCCCATCATTCGCAATAATTTTATTCGGAATTCCACCACAAATACATCTACGTCCTACCAGCAAACTGTTTTGTACCAAATCACCGGTGGCGACATTAAGAACAACATCCTGCTGAACGTGAAGAACACCCGCGCCCAAGTGCTGTGGGATGTGAACAACAGCACGGTGCAGAACAACGTGCTGAGCAGTGCCGCCGACAAGTATGCCTCTACCTATCCCAACAACACTTGCTTGGACCTGGGCTACGAGGATGCCGAGAAACAGGTGTTCGCCAAGACGGGCTTGGACATGAACGTCTTCCGTCTGGCCGACGAGAGCCCTGCCAAGGGTGCCGGCACCAACGGCGAGGACTGCGGCCCCTTTGCCGGAGCCTATCCCTATGTGGTCTATGGCCGTCCCTACGGCATTCCCTATTTCGAAGAGTCGCAGGTGGGCGTCCGTGCCGTCGACGGTAAGGTTAGCGTGAAGCAGAAGGTAACGATACAAAACGACTAAGCACTATGAAGAACTTGACACAGCACTCACTTCGCAAGGTGGTGGCCGTGCTGGTTGGGCTCTGCTCGTCGTTGCTTGTACCGGCGCAGACGGTTGACTACGCCGAGTATTTCTGGGACGAAGACCCAGGCATCAGCCAGGCAACCACCCTGACCATCACCCCCGGCACCAACGTTCGTGCCGAGGCAGCCCTGACGGCCCCCGCCACCCCCGGCGCCCATTTGCTGGGTGTGCGCTATCACGGCACCAAGGGCTGGAGCCCCACCCTATTGCAACACATCACCGTGCCCATTGCCGACGATGCCAGCGTCAACCGAGCCGAGTACTTCTGGGACGAAGACCCGGGCTTCGGCATGGGCACAACGCTCAGCCTCGCACCGGGACAGACCGTCGACACCGACGCACTGCTCTCGCTCAGCACCACCCTCGCTGCGGGCCATCATCAGTTAGGCCTGCGCTACCAAGGCACCAACGGCTGGAGCCCCACCATGGTCTGCGAGGTCTATAAGCCCGTCACCGACAATGTCAGCATCGAAACGGCCGAATACTTCTGGGACCGCGATCCCGGCCTCGGCATGGGCGCAAGCCTCAGCCTGACACCCGGCCAGACGGTCAACATCGACATGCTACTGGCCCTCGCCGACACCCTCGCTGCGGGCAGCCACCAGTTAGGACTGCGCTACCGAGGCACCAACGGCTGGAGCCCCACCATGGTCTGCGAGGTCTACAAGCCCCGCGCCACCGCTGCCGTCGTGGCCAGTGCCGAGTATTTCTGGAACGACGACCCGGGCTTCGGCATGGGTACGCCCATCCAGCTATCGCCTGCCGACGAGATCAGCCTCGATGACTTCGGCGTGCCGTCGTATGTGGTCCACGGCGATGCCATCCTCTTCATTCGCTACCGAGGCACCAACGGCTGGAGCCCCACCATGGCCTTCCCCGTGATGGTCGATGCCGAGGGCAACTACACGCTGAACGCACAGGCCGAGACCTCGATGGAAGGACGCAACTACCAGTCGCTCGACAACATGATGGCCGACTTCTGCGACCGTGGCATTGGCGGCAGCATCGTGATGAACGTGAAGACCACGCAAACCGACTATGCCTTCGACGCTACCGACGAGACCCATCTGGCCCAGATAGCCAAGGCCGCCGCCGACTTGGAGAACCGCTCTGAGCAGCACAGCCATGAGACGCTGACCTTCAAGGCCGCTGCCGAAAGCGGCAACACGCTCACCCTGACCGTGGCCGATGCCAACCTGCCCACCCTCGTGGGCCTGCTGGCACAGACGCGCTTGGAGAACGTGGCCCTGACCATCAACGGCACGGCCTACGACTTCACCCTCGCCACGCTGCGCTATGAGGAACTGTGCTCCGAGGACGAGAGCACACCCGTAGGCCTGTCGGCCATCAGCAGCGCCGTGACAACCGTCTGGCAGGCACAGCCCCACGACGGCTCAACACTGAGCGGCTATGCTGAGAGCGGCGTGGGCGACCTGCCCGCCATGACCATCATGAACAACGGCACGAAGGCCGACTCCATCGCCTACGCCGTGACGCTGAAGGACCCGAACGGGCGACAGCTCTACACCTATACCTATTATATAAAGGTGCATGCACGTGTGAGCCATCAGTCGTTTGCCTCGCTCACGCCCGCCACGGGTGCCAGCGTCGATCCCGTTGTCACCCGCCTGGCCTGGAGTGCCATCGGCGATGCCGTGGGCGGCTATCGCATAGCGGTCAGCGAGCGCATCAGCGACAATGAGGAAGCCGAGGCTACAGAGACGGTCAATGCCGTCACCAAGAACCTGTACTACGACATCGACGTGCGCTCGGGCTACACCTACACATGGACGGTGACCGCCATCGGCTACTGCGACGAGATGCAGAGTCCTGCCATGACCCTCAAAGGCCGCCTGCTGCCCGACCTGACCGTGACGGCCATCACCCTGCCCGAGGCTGCCGAGGCCGGCAACCTCATCACCGTGACGGCCACCGTGAAGAACCAGGGCACGGGTGCCACCACCGAGGGCGAATGGACCGACCGCCTATACTATGTCATTGACAGTCAGGACTTTGCCCAGGCCGTGAAGGCTGTCGACGTGAAGCATACGGGCAACCTTGCTGCCGAGGCCGACTATACGGTGACGTTCCAGATGCAGGTGCCCTACGTAGAGACGGGCACACTGCGCGTCTTCGTGGCTACCGATGCAGAGGGCAAGGTCATGGAGACCAGCGACGACAACAACCGACTGCTCTCGGCTACCAGTGCCACGCTCAGCCCGTTCTATATGAGCACTGCCGACCTGGCCGTGCTGCGCCAGCTGTACAACGACTTCGGCGGCAACCAGTGGAACGGCACCAAGTGGAACACGGCCTCCGAGCTGGTGGCCAACGGCAACTGGAGCGGCGTCAGCTTCGACACCGACGGCCATGTGTCGGCCATCAACCTACAAGGCCGAGGCCTCAACGGTACGCTCTCAGTAGCTACTCCCTATATAGCATCGCTGACACAGCTCACACAGCTCAACCTGAGTCGCAACGCCCTGACGGGCGACCCTGCCCTGTTCCTGCAGGGCGTGGGCGAGCAGCTGACCTCGCTCGACCTGAGCTACAACCAGATCGACGAGCTGTCGGCAGCCCTGCCACAGACCATCACCGCGCTGAACATGAGCCATCAGCACCGCGTCTATGGCAACAGCCAGACCACAAACTGGCCCGGCTTTGGCAACCTGGCCGACCACCTGCTCAACATTGGCAGCCATGTCACGGTCGACATGCCCGCCATCGTGGGCTACAGCCACTCGGCACAAGCCTTTGGCAGCCATCCCGTCTTGCAGGTATGGAAGAGCGACCTGAGTGTGCGCTACGGCCAGCTCAGCTGGTCGAACACCAACGACGACTATGCCTATCAGGCAAACAGCTGGAAGCAGACAGCCCAACAGAACGAGGCCGTGGTCATAATTCCCGCCTCGGGCCTCATGGCCAACTCTGTCTATCCGGCCACCATGCATCTGACCCGTGGCGATGCCAACCTGACCGGCATCGTCGACGTGACCGACGTGCAGCGCACGTTGAACTACATTCTCAACACCAGCAATAGCAGCACCTTCAGCCTCTGGGCCGCCAACACCTGGACCGAGAACGAAGCCGCCAACCTGATTAACATTCAGGACATCGTGTGCACGGTGAACATCGTGCTCGACAACCAGGGCGATGGGGCCGCCTCCCGCCGCAATGCTTCCGTGCCCGAAGGTTCCGCTTCTAGGTTCGTGGCTGACGGTTTGCCCGTCAGCAATCTCTTCTACGCCTCTGGCCGCTACATCGAGGTGGAGGCCCAGGACGAGATTGCCGCCTTCTACATAGAGCTGCGGGGCGTCAAGGCCGACCAGGTGCGCCTGCTCATGAACAGCAGCGACTGGCAGATGCAGGCCCGCAACACCGCGACAGGCGTTCGACTGCTGGTGTTCTCACCCACCGGCCAGACGCTGCCCGCCGGCCAAAGCCAGCTGCTGCGCCTCAGTGCCAACGGTGAGCTGGCCGACGTGCAGGCAGCCGACGCGATGGCCGAGACCGTCGCTGCCGGCATAGGCAATAGCGGTACGACGGGCATCGACAGCGTTGCCGACGGTGCAGACGACGGCTCCGTCTACGACCTGATGGGCCGCAAGGTCGACAACCACGATGCCAAGGGCCGCAAGCTGTCGAAGGGATTATATATTAAGAACGGTAGAAAGGAGGTCAGAAAATGAAGACGATGAAACGACATATCTTGAAAAGCCTGCTCACCCTGCTCGTCCTTGCGACGGGCATGGTGCAGGCCACAGCCCAGAACCACCTGCGCGTGGCCGACTTCACCCAGGTGGCCGACAAGGAGGCCTACGTGCCCATCTATTTGGACAATAACGACGACATCGTGGGCATGCAGTTCGACATCACCCTGCCCTACGTGAAGAGCGGCAGCAGCGTGGTGCTCGTCGACGAGCGCACCGAGGGACACACCCTCTCGCTGCGCAAGCTGTCGAACTACCAATATACGGTGGTGGTCATGTCGATGCAGAACCGTGCGCTGCGCGGCAACGGCGGTCTCATGATACGCTTCCCCATCTCAGTGCCTGCCGACGCCCAGGCCGACGACACGAAGGAGGTGACGCTGACCAATATCGTGCTGACCGACCGCACGGGGCACAACGTGGCTTCAGAGACGACACAGACGGGCACGTTTACCGTACAGCGCACACCGACACCCGACTTTGTGCCAACCAGCCTGAACATCTACAACAGTGACGGAACGCTGGAGCCTGGCGGCAAGATGCAGCTACAGTTCACCGTGCTGAATCAGGGAACGGGCGACAGCAAGGACGGCTGGAGCGAGAAAATCTACTTGGAAGACCTGACAGGCACACGCACCTTCATCGTGACCAAGAAATATCCCAACACGCTGCCTGCCGGCGAGTCGATGCCACGCCTGTATGAGGTGGACATTCCGCAGGCCATGCACATGGAGGGAACGGTGAAGGCAGTGGTGGAACTCGTGGCACTGAAGAGCACCGACGAGCTGATTGCCGACCAAGGCAACAACACGGCCATATCGACCAACACCAAGGAACTGGCCAAGCGCCTCTTCCTGAGCACTGAGCGCCTGAAACTGAAGGAAGGCAACAGGGAGCGCGTGACGCTGACCCGCAGCGGCGACTGGTCGGTAGCAGAGACTTTCGAGCTGGCCGAGACTAACGACCACGGCGTGATGATGCTCAGTGTGCCTGCCACGGTGAAGATTGCGGCCAAGAGTGCCAGCGTGAGCTTCTATGTGACGGCCACCAACAACTCGACCGTCAACCCACAATACCGCACAGGCGTGACTGTCACAGGCAATGACTACCCCGATGCCAGCATGATTGTCGACGTAGAGGACGACGACAGCTACGAGTTGACGCTCAACACCGACAAGCCTTTCTATGCCGAGGGTGAGAGCATGGTGCTGACGGCCACCATCAGCCAGGCCATGGAGAACGACGTGAAGGTCAACATCACCAACACGGCCACAGGACGCTTCTACCCCTTCTTGCGCAGCATCACCATCCCCGCCGGACAACTGTCGGCACAGGGCGTGACGGCAGTGGTAAACGACGACAAGCCTATGGTTGATGCCACCGTGACCTTCACCGGTACGGCCACGGGCTTCACCACGGCCAAGAAGACGATAGGCATACAGGACGACGACTGGCCCATGCTGACCATGACGCTCTCGCGCAACATCATCAGCGAGGGCGACGGCTACGGGGCCACGATGGCCACCGTCACCCGCACGGGCAGCACGGCCGAGAACCTGACGCTGTTCGTGAACTATGCAGCCAAGTCGGTGCCTTCGGATGCCAACAGGCTGGAACTGTACTTCGACTCGCAGTATGTCATCATTCCTGCCGGACAGAAGAGCGTGACGTTCCAGATAGGCGTGGAGGACAACTCGACCATCACCACCCAGCGCGTGTGGACGGTGACGGCGGCGGCCTGCGATGCCGCCACGGGCAAGCCAGTGGCACAGGGGCACCAGTCGAACTGCTCGGCCCCGCTGACCGTAACCGACGACGACAGCGAGGGAGCACTGAAGCTGCAGTGTTCGACAGCCACGCTGACGGAAGGCGGCGGACAGGTGACGCTCACTCTTACGCGAAATTCTCAGATGGGAGCGCTGACAGTCAATCTGGAAGGCGACGTAGACAACCTCGTAATGCCGCAGACGGTGACCATCGCCGACGGCCAGAAGTCGGCTACCTTCAAGGTGAACGCCGCCAACAACCAGAACTCTGAGGAGAACTACTATGCCCGTGTGACGGCATCGGCAGAAGGGTGCCAGTCGGCACAGTTCGTCTTCATGGTGAGTACGCTGCCCGATGCCGTCTGCTCCATCATCCCGTTGGAGAACGACCAGCCCTATGGCGGCGAGACCGTCAATGTGGTGCTGAACGTGACCAACCAGGGCGGCAGCACCTTGCAGCCGGGCATGGAGGTGCGCTTCTACCTGCTCGATTCGAGCAAGTTCACCTGGGGACAGTGGAACAGCAACCAGAAGGCTGCCTACATTTACCGCACCACGCTGCCGGAGGCTGTACCTTCCGGACAGACGGTGCCCATGACCATCCCCATCGAGATGCCCAGCAACGGCAAGCAGATACAATACTGGCTGATGGCCTGGCTGAACCCGATGCTGGAAACGGCCGAACTCGACAAGTATAACGGTATTTCGAACACCGTGCCGGTATTCATCCATCCCGCCTTCAGGCTGAGCGCCATCAGCACCGACAAGCACAACTATACCCGTGGCGACGTGATTCACTTCACGGGCCAAATGAGCAATGCCGAGAGCGGGCTGCCCATGCAGGGCCGCAAGGTGGACGTCTACCTGCTGAACGACACGAAGCGCTACCAGACACAGGCCACGCTCGATGCCGAGGGCAACTTCACCGCACAATACACCTTCGGCGAACAGACCGGCGGCCGCTACAAGGTAGGAGCCTGTGTTCACGATAGCGGCGGCACAGAGACGGGAGCCATTATCAACGTGACTCGACTACAGATCAACCGCTCCAGCTATCTGTTGCAGGACATCGTTGCCGGCATACCCTTGGAGGGCGACATTTCGGTGACAAACCTCTCGGAAGAGCCGCTGTATAACGTGGGATTCCAAATTCAGGGACTCCCCGAAGACTGGGAGGTAGAGCTGACCAAGATTAGCAAGCTGGAAGGCGGTGCCACGGGCAACTGCCACTACCGCATCGTAGCCTCAGAACCGCAGTTTGCCCGATTCAGTACAATAGGGACAAAACAGCACAAGACCATAGAGTCGACCTTTATTGCCAGCGCCCAGGACAGCGAAGGCGAGAAGATTGCCGACAGCGAGATGCCCGCCTACTTCAAGTGGTATCATGCCAACTGCCAGTTGGTGGCCGAGAACGTGAAGACCACCCTCTACCGTGATGGCAGTCGCCGACTGCAGCTGTTGGTGGAGAACTTCGGACAGAAGGAGTCGGGCGAAATCAAGGTGGAATACTCCTCAGGACAGGAGTGGCTCACCGTGCCCACCGAGCAGCTGGCCTCTATTGAGAAGGAAGGCTATGCCTACTTGGAGTTCAACGTGACGGGCAACCCCGACATGATTGTCGACGGAACCTACGAGGCCACCATCCGACTGACGCCCAAGAACGGATGGAAGAAGGACGTGAGCGTGAAGTGTACGGTGGTGAGCACCGACATTGCCACGCTGATGGTCGACGTGGTCGATGCCTACACCTTAGGGGCCGACGATGGCAACGGCCCCCATGTGGAGGGAGCCTCAGTGCGGCTGACCAACGCACTGACCGGCGAGGTGACCATGACGGGCACCACGGGCAATGACGGCATCTTCCGCACCGACATCCTGAAGGAGGGCACATACTACGTCTACGTGACCGCTCCCAACCACTACTATGCCGAGAAGACCATCACCGTTGACCCCGGCGTGGAAAACCAGATGGAGGTGTTCCTGAACTACGAGGTGGTGAAGATGACCTACACCGTAGAGCGTACCACGGTGACCGACGAGTATCAGACGGAGCTGCTCTTAGACATTGTGCCCGACATTCCGCAGGCCATCGTCGTGCCCGACCTTCCAACGAACTGGGGCACCGGCAACCATGCCTACAGCGTGACGCTGACCAACAAGGGACGACTGACGGCCTATACGCCCTATCTGGAGTTCCCGAAGGTAGACGGTGTCGAGTTCAAGGTCATCAGCGACTATCCCACCGTCATCTATCCCAACGAGAGCTTCGACATCAGCGTCGAGTTCAATGGGCCTGAGAATGTCTTCTATGCCGAACTGGGCTATATCAAGATGAACTATGCCTTCAAGATGCAGGGTGAGCTCTACTGGAGCAACGAGATCTACCCGGCCCTCATGGGTCATGGCGACTTGCTGATGCGGCCCAATGGCGGACTGGCCGGTGCCGAATATGACGTGGAAGGCCGGAACTTCGGACGCTACAGGGAACAGCAGTCCATCGGGTATGCTGGCGGAGGCGTTCCCTTGACTGGCAATAGCCTTGGAGGTGCGCTGGAACCCGATATCCAGATACGCGACTATTCAAAGTCTGTCGACAACCGCATACGTCTGAAATTCGAGCAGAAGTTCTTCTTGGAGCGCGAGGCCTTTAAGGGCACCCTGACCGTGGAGAACCTGCAGATGAGCGACATAGAGAACGTAACGGTGACACCCAGCGTGAAGCGCCTTGACGGCACCGATGCCACCGACCTCTTTGCCATCACGACCACTCCTGCTGGCGGCTGGTCAGGATCGGGATGGGACCTGGTGAGCACGGGCGTCGGACAGGCAATGGTGCTCTATGTGCCCTCGAAGGAAACGGCACCCACCGAGCCGGTGAGCTACCTGTTTGGCGGCACGGTGACCTATCGCAACGTGAAAGACGGCAAGATTGTCACCCAGGAGCTGACGGCCACTCAGTTAGAGGTGCAGCCGTCGCCCGACCTGCACCTGACCTACTTCGTGCAGCGCGACTTCATAGGCGACGACCCGCTGACCGAAGAGGTGGAGCCGTGGGAACCCACACAGTTTGCACTGCTCATACAGAACAAGGGTGCCGGCAAGGCCCTCGACCTGAATATAGAGACCTCGGAGCCGCAGGTCATAGAGAACGCCTGCGGACTGCCCGTGAAATTCACACAGCTCTACTGCACCGTTGACGGCAATGAGAAGAACATGAGCTTCAGCTACCTCAGCCTCGGCAGTATTGCTCCCGGACAGAACATCATGGCCCGCTGGTGGTACTACTGCAATGTGTCGGCCCACGTGGCCAACTACGAGGCCCACATGACGAAGCACTCCTCATTCGGACAGGAGTTCGACCTGATAACCTTGGACGGTGTGCGCGAACTGACCCGTTCGGTTTCAGGCACCCTGGAACGACAGACCGCAGCAAGCAGGGCCAGCAGCTCACTGACCGACAGCGAGAAGCAGACCGACATCATGCTGCTGAACCTGATACCCGACGAGAACAACCTACCCGACCATGTGATGGACATGAACGGCAACGAGACCGACGACCTGGAGGTGGTGAGCGACGCACTCAGCGTGAGCGCCGGCAGTAACGAGCGTGAGTACGTGCTGAGCGTGACGGCATCGCGTGAAGGATGGGTGTATGGCGTGACGCATGATCCCACCAACTGCACCATGAACCTGGTGCGGGCAGTGCGCAATAGCGACGGAGCCGACGTAACCGCCAACATCTGGCAGAGCGACCGCACGGTGACGGCCAACTACTCTACCATCGTAGACAACCGCCTGCACCTGGCCGACAACATCGCTACCACCGAGAGCTACACGCTCTACTACGAGCCCAAGCCTGCTGCTGCTCCAAGCGTGAAGAGCATCGAGCTGGTGGCAGAAGAGGGTAAGGAGGAAAGCAAGGCCACAAAGGCCGTCGTCACCATGAAGGAGCCGATCGACACAGAGACCATCGACGAAGACGACGTGGCCATGACCATCGACGGCAAGAGCTATGAAGTGAAGGTCGAGGTGACAAGTCCCACGACGTTCACCGTCGACTGGAGCGACAATCGCCTCTCAGCCGGTCTGCTCACCATGACCGTCTTCACCTCGGGCATGAAGAACCTCGAGGGAACGGCCGGCAGCTCGAACAAGAGCAAGACTTGGCTGGCTACCGTCGACTACCTGAAGGGCGACGTGAACGGCGACGGCATAATCACGGCGCAGGATGCCTCGTTAGTGCTACAGATTGTGGCCAGGAAAATCACCACCACGGCTGAAGGTGTGATAGGCGAGGCTGCCGACGTGAACGGCGACGGTGATATTACGGCCCAGGATGCCTCGCTCATCCTACAGTATGTCGCCAAGAAAATACAGTGGTGACACCACTGCCCATAGCAACCGTCTGTGACGGCTCATAACCTGAGGTCTCCTATATCGCTCCAAGATATGGGAGACCTCTGTGTACGACGGTAAGCATTACCGTGTAGAAAAGGGAAAAACACGTTAAATCGTATTAATTAGGCAAGAAATTGCTAAAAGACGGCTCGTAGGTGCAGAAAAATGCGTACCTTTGCACACAATAAAAAATAAAGGTACCTTATTATGTCATCATTTGTTGCAGACAAAATCGTGATGGACGGCTTGACATTCGACGACGTCCTGCTCATTCCTGCTTATTCTGAAGTACTGCCCAAGACAGTAGAGTTGAAGACGCGCTTCTCGCGGAACATTACCCTGAACGTGCCTTTCGTGACGGCTGCCATGGACACCGTGACCGAGAGCCAGATGGCCATCGCCATTGCCCGTGAAGGCGGCATCGGCGTAATCCACAAGAACATGTCGATTGAAGACCAGGCCCGTCAGGTGGCCATCGTGAAGCGTGCCGAGAACGGCATGATCTACGACCCCGTGACCATCCCCTTAGGGTCGACCGTGGCCCAGGCCCTCGACATCATGTCGGAATACCACATCGGAGGCATCCCCGTCGTCGACGGCGAGAACCATCTCGTGGGCATCGTGACCAACCGCGACCTGCGCTTCGAGCGCCGCTTAGACCGTCCTGTCGACGAGGTGATGTCGAAAGAGAACCTGGTGACCACCCATCAGCAGACCGACCTGACATCGGCTGCCGAGATTCTGCAGAAGAACAAGATCGAGAAACTGCCGGTGGTCGACAAGGACAACCGCTTGGTGGGCCTCATTACCTATAAGGATATTACGAAGGCGAAGGACAAGCCCATGGCCTGCAAGGACGAGAAAGGCCGGCTGCGCGTGGCCGCCGGCGTGGGCGTGACCTTCGACACGCTCGACCGCATGCAGGCGCTGGTCAATGCCGGTGCCGACGCCATCGTCATCGATACGGCCCACGGCCACTCGAAGGGCGTCATCGAGAAGCTGCGCGAGGCAAAGGCTTCGTTCAGCAATATCGACATCGTGGTGGGCAACATTGCCACGGGCGAGGCCGCAAAGGTACTCGTCGAGAACGGTGCCGACGCCGTGAAGGTGGGCATCGGCCCCGGCAGCATCTGCACCACACGCATCGTGGCCGGCGTGGGAGTGCCCCAGCTGAGCGCCGTCTACGACGTCTTCAGCGCCCTGAAAGGCACGGGCATCCCCCTCATTGCCGACGGCGGACTGCGCTACTCGGGCGACATTGTGAAGGCACTGGCCGCCGGCGGCTCGTGCGTCATGATCGGCTCGCTCGTGGCTGGCACGGAGGAAAGCCCCGGCGACACCATAATATATAATGGGCGTAAGTTCAAGAGCTACCGAGGCATGGGCTCGCTCGAGGCCATGGAGCACGGCTCGAAGGACCGCTATTTCCAGGCCGACACGAAGGACGTGAAGAAGCTGGTGCCCGAAGGCATCGCCGGACGGGTGCCCTACAAGGGAACGGTGCAGGAAGTCATCTACCAGCTGACGGGCGGTCTGCGCTCGGGCATGGGCTACTGCGGCGCTGCCAACATTGAGCGGCTGCACGATGCCAAGTTCACCCGCATCACCAACGCCGGTGTCATGGAAAGTCATCCACACGACATCACGATTACCTCGGAAGCGCCAAATTATTCAAGACCAAATGATTGACATTTCGGCCTGACGAAAAAAGGCTTGTCAACTCACTGATTTCCAGCACATTATAATTCAGTTCAAATTACGCGACAATTCATGCTGAATTACGTGACAATTTGAGCTTAATTGCATCGGAATTCAGCATGAATTTCAAACACGTTTCCGTCAAGCCCCAAAATGCATGATTATGCAAAGAAGAAAGAATGAGAAATTTTACAAATAGAATTGAGTAACATGAAACGTTTAAGTTTATTCTTTATTGTTTTTTCATTGTTCGTTAGCCCCGCAGGGGCGCAGACCGACCCGATTGTGATGACCGTCAACGGAGAGCCCGTTCTGCGCTCAGAATTCGAGTATTCCTACAACAAGAACAACTCTGAGGGAGTCATCGACAAGAAGAGTGTAGAGGAGTACGTCGACCTCTTTATCAACTATAAGCTGAAGGTGTGTGCCGCCATCGATGAGAAGTACGACACGCTGCAGTCGTTCAAGGACGAGTTTGCCCAGTATCGCGACCAGCAGGTGCTGCCCATGCTCGTTGACGATGCCGACATCGAGGCCGAGGCCCATAAGATTTACAACCAGACAGTAGAGCGCATCGGCCCCGACGGCCTGGTGAAGACCTCGCACATTCTGCTGCGCCTGAACCAGCAGGCCACCGACGAGGAGCAGAAAGCCGCCAAGGTGCGCATCGACTCCATCTACAAGGCACTGAAGGACGGTGCCGACTTTGCCGAACTGGCCACCAAGGTGTCGCAAGACCCAGGCTCGGCCCGTCAGGGCGGACAGCTGCCCTTCGTGCAGCGCGGACAGCTGGTCAAGGAGTTCGAGGATGCCGCCTTTGCCCTGCAGCCCGGCCAGATGTCGGGCATCGTGCAGTCGCCCTTCGGCTATCACATCATCCGCATGGACGAGCGCAAGCAGTTGGAGCCCTTCGAGTTCCACCACGATGCCATTATCAAGTTTATCGAGCAGCGCAACCTGCGCGACCAGATTGCCACGGCCAAGGTCGACAGCCTGGTCAAGGCGTCTAACGGCGCACTCACCAAGGCTGCCATCATGGAGCAGAAAGCCAATGAGTTCTCGGCTAACGACCTGGAACTGAAATATCTCATACGCGAATATCACGACGGTCTGCTGCTCTATGAAATCAGCAACAAGCTCGTATGGGACAAGGCCGCCAAGGACGAGGAAGGACTGGCCAAGTTCTTCAAGAAGAACAAGAAGAACTATAACTGGGACACACCCCGCTTCAAGGGCATGGCCTACCACGTGAAGACACAGGACGACGTGGAGGCCGTGAAGAAATGCGTGAAGAAACTGAAGTTCGACCAGTGGGCCGAGGCACTGCGCTCTACCTTCAATGCCGACTCCGTGATTCGCATCCGCGTGGAGAAAGGCATCTTCAAGGAGGGCGACAATGCGCTCATCGACAGCGTCGTGTTCAAGAAAGACACCACGGTGACCAAGCTGAAGGACTATCCCATCGACGCTACCTACGGCTGGATGCTGAAGAAAGGCCCGGAGGACTATACCGACGTGCGCGGCCTCGTCGTGGCCGACTACCAGGAGGCGTTAGAGAAAGAATGGGTGGCCGCACTGCGCAAGAAATACACATTTACCGTCAACAAGGACGTCTTGGAAACCGTCAATAGCGGCACGACAAGCCCCCAAAAGTAAGGATAGACCATAAAACAAGTCGTACATGAAGAGAACAAGTCTGTTATTTTTAATTTGTTCACTATTCATTAGCCCCGTAGGGGCGCAAAGCGTTGTCGACGAGGTGGTGTGGGTCGTAGGCGACGAGGCCATCCTGAAGAGCGACATCGAGGTGATGCGCCTGCAGGCAGCCATGGACGGCATGCGCTGGGAGCGCGATCCCGACTGCGCCATACCCGAGCAGATTGCCTTGCAGAAGCTGTTCCTGCACCAGGCCGCCATCGACAGTATCGACGTGAAGGAGTCGGAGGTGTCGTCGGAGGTGGAAAGCCGAATAGAATACCTGATTTCGCAGGTGGGCTCACGCGAGAAGCTGGAGGAATACCGCAAGCAGAGCATCAGCCAGATACGCGAGTCGATGCACGACGACCTGCGCGACCAGATCATGATTCAGCGCATGAAGCAGCACCTGGCCAAGGACATCATGGTGACGCCCGCCGAGGTAAGACGCTACTTCAAGGACTTGCCAGAAGACAGCATTCCCTACGTGCCTACCGAGGTCGAGGTGCAGATAGTAGCACAGACACCACGCATCGCCCCGGAAGAGATAAACCGCGTGAAGAACGAGCTGCGCGATTTTACCGACCGCGTGACCCGTGGCGATGCAACGTTCCAGACACTCGCCCGACTCTATTCGCAAGACCCCATCTCGGCAAGAAGGGGCGGCGAACTCGACTATACCGGCCGCGGACAGTTCGACCCGGCCTTTGCCAGCGTGGCCTTCAACCTGAGCGACCCGAAGAAACTGTCGAAAATCGTCGAGTCGGAGTACGGCTATCACATCATACAGTTCGTCGACAAGCGCGGCGACAAGGTGAAGGTGCGCCACATACTGCTCAAGCCCGAAGTGAGCGACTCGGCCATCAACGTGGCCATGGAGCGGCTCGACTCGGTGGCTCAGGACATACGCGAGAAAAAGTTCACCTTCGAAGAGGCGGCAACCTTCCTCTCTGACGACAAGGACACACGCAACAACAAGGGACTCATGGCCAATCTCAAGGACAGGAACACCCAGACATCGCGCTTCCAGTTGCAGGACCTGCCGGCAGAAGTGGCCAAGGTGGTCGACACCATGGCCGTGGGACAGATTTCGGAACCCTTCACCATGATCAACAGCCGAGGGAAAACCGTCTGCGTCATTGCCAAGCTGAAAAACCGAATCGACGGCCACAAGGCCACCATCACTGAGGACTTCCAGCTCATGAAGGACATGGTGCTGCAGAAGCGGCAGGCCGAAGCACTGCACGAATGGGTAGTGAAGAAAATCAAGAACACTTACGTCAGACTCAATGAGGAGTACCGCAACTGCGACTTCGAATATGAAGGCTGGATAAGGTGAGACAGACGGGACATGGATAATGGATAGTTGAGGACAAGGAATTTTGAGAATAAGCAATATTATCATAGCAGGCAACCATCGCAGAAGCATCCTTATGGTGCTTCTGTGTGTGCTTTTTGGTTTCCTGATGGCCGCCACGCCACCACAGCCCAAGAAGCAGCCCGCTAAGAAAAAGGCGAGGAAAGAAGCCAGGAAGCAGGCGAAGCAAGCCAAGAAGGACGACGACCGCGTCTATCTCGTCCATGCCGACAAGCTGTTCTTCGACCGCTGGCGCAACAACAACGCCCAGGTGTTGCAAGGCCATGTGGAGTTCGAGCACAACGGCGCACAGCTGTTGTGCGACAGCGCCAATTTCTTTGAGGAAGAAAACTCTTTCGAGGCATTCGGACATGTGCGCATGTATCAGGGCGACACGCTCTCGCTTACCAGCGACTACGGCTTCTACGACGGCAACGAGCAGCTCATGCAGGCGCTGCAGAACGTAGTGCTGAAGCATCATGAGACGACGCTCTACACCGACTCGCTCTACTACGACCGCATCTGGGACATGGGCTATTTCCAGGAAGGCGGAAAGATGGTCGACAACACCACGACGCTCGTTTCAGACTGGGGCGAATACCACAGCGACAGCCGCATGGCCATCTTCTACTACGACGTGACCATGGTCGACAAGAACTTCCGCCTCACCACCGACTCGCTCTACTACGACACCAATGCCAAAGTGGCCAACATCGTAGGACCGTCTGACGTCTATAGCGGCAACAGCCACGTCTATTCAGAACTGGGCTACTACGACACGCAGAAGGAGCAGGCCATCCTGCTCAACCGCTCCATACTCGACAACCAAGGGCGCAGGCTCACCGGCGACAGCCTCTGGTACGACGAGAAGAGCGGCATCAGCGAGGCCTTCCGCAATGTGGTCTACACCGATAGCGTCAACAAGAACATGCTCCTCTCGAACTATGGCTACTACGACGAGAAAACGGGCTACGCCATGAGCACCGACAGTGCCGTGGCCGTCGACTTCTCTGAACGCGACTCGCTCTTCATGCATGCCGACACCTTCAAGGTGTTCACCTATAACCTGGACACCGACTCGGCCTACCGCGTGATGCATGCGTATAACAAAGTGAGAGCCTACAGGAAAGACATGCAGGCCGTCTGCGACTCGCTCGTCTACAACCAGCTCGACTCGTGCATCACCCTCTACCGCGACCCTATCGTGTGGAACCTGAACCAGCAGCTGTTCGGCGAGGAAATCAATGTCTACCTGAAAGACTCCGTCATCGACCATGCCCATGTCATCAACCACGCCTTCTCCATCGAAGACCTGCACGAGGAGAAGCTCTACAACCAGGTTTCGTCGCAGGAGATGTTTGCCTACTTCCGCAACGGAGAGATGCGCGAAGCCAAGGCCAAGGACAACGTGCTTGTGATTTATTACCCCATCGACGATGCCGACAGCAGCTACATCGGAATGGTGTCGATGGAAACCAGCGAGCTGCGCATGTTCTTGGAGAAGCAGAAGCTGCAGCGCATCTGGACACCGAAGAGCGAGGGCACGATGTACCCCATGACCCAGATACCGCCCGACAAGCGCTTCCTCGACGGGTTCCTCTGGTTCGACTATGTTCGCCCCACCTCGAAGGAAGACATCTTCGTGTGGCGCCCCAAGAAGAAGGGCACGGAGATTCAGCCGTCGAAGCAGCGGAAAAACAAAAAAGCAACGACCACAGACCTATGAGCGACATCATACAACTTCTTCCCGACAGCGTTGCCAACCAAATAGCGGCTGGCGAGGTGATTCAGCGCCCGGCCTCGGTCATCAAGGAGCTGGTCGAGAACGCCGTCGACGCCGGAGCCCACAGCATCAAGGTGCTGATTGTCGATGCCGGACGCACACTCGTGCAGGTCATCGACGACGGCATCGGCATGTCGGAAACCGATGCCCGCCTGGCCTTTGAGCGCCATGCCACGTCGAAGATTCGCAAGGCCGACGACCTCTTCGCCCTCCACACCATGGGCTTTCGAGGCGAGGCACTGCCCTCGATTGCCGCCGTGGCCCAGGTGCAGCTCACCACACGCCATCGCGGCGAGGACATTGGCACACAGCTCACCCTCAACGGCTCGCAAGTGGTAAGCCAGGTGCCCGTAGCCTGCCCCGTAGGCAGCAATTTCCGCGTGGAGAATCTCTTCTTCAACGTGCCGGCACGGCGCCGATTCCTCAAAACCAACGCCACCGAGCTGAACAACATTCTCACCGCCTTCGAGCGCATCACGCTCGTCTATCCCGAGATAGCATTCACGCTCCATAGCAACGGACAGGAATTAGTGAGCCTCAAGGAAGGAACACTGCGGCAGCGCATAGCCGACGTGTTCGGAAAGAAGCAGAGCCAGGACCTGCTGCCCATCAATGTCGACACCGCGCTCTGCAGCATATCGGGCTTCGTGGGCAAGCCCGAAGCCGCCCGGAAAAAGGGCAGCCACACCTTCTTCTTCGTCAACGGGCGCTATATGAAGCATGCCTACTTCCACAAAGCCGTCAGCGGAGCCTACGAACGACTGGTGCCCGAAGGCATGCAAGTGCCCTACTTCATTTATTTCAACGTAGCGCCAGCCGACATCGACGTCAACATCCACCCCACGAAGACCGAGATAAAGTTCGAGAACGAACAGCCCATCTGGCAAATCCTATCGGCTGCCGTCAAGGATGCCATCGGACGCTTCTGCGAGGTGCCGGCCATCGACTTCGACACCGAGGGGCGCCCCGACATTCCAGTCTTCGACCCTCAGCGCGATTCCGTGCAGATGCCCCCGCTGAAATATAACGACCACTACAACCCCTTCAAAGACGTGCCGCCCACCAACCGCCGCCCCACCGTGGTGCCCGACTGGCAGCGGCTCTACGAACCGGCCGGCAGCGGCCTTTTCGACGATTCGAAGGAGCCGGAAGCCACAATACCCACAGACGGAAGCGACAGCCAGGCCGACCTCCCACTGCTCACCGACAAATCACCTACCCACTATCAGTACAAAGGCAGGTATATCATGACCGCCGTGCGCTCCGGACTGATGATTATCGACCAGCACCGCGCCGACATTCGCATACGCTACGAGCACTATCTGGCCCAGCTCTCACAGCACCAGAGCAACACGCAGCGCCTGCTTTTCCCCGAAGTGGTGCAGCTCTCGCCCTCCGACGATGTGGTCATGCAGCGCATCATGCCCGAACTCGCCAACGTGGGCTTCGACCTGAGCCCCTTAGGAGGCGCCACCTATTCAGTGGGCGGTGTGCCCGCAGGCATGGAGGGGCTCAACCCCGTTAGCTTGGTGAGCAGCCTGGTGGCCGATGCCATCGAGGCAGGAAGCAGCACAACCGAACAGCTCCACGCCACACTTGCCCTGAGCCTGGCCCGCAACGCCGCCATTCCGCAGGGGCAGGTGCTGGGCAACGACGAGATGGAGCACATCGTGAGCCAGCTCTTCGCCTGCACGAACGTGAACTATACGCCCGACGGGAAAAGCATTCTTTTCATCCTTCCACAACACGACATTGAGCAGCATTTAGGTTGAATTATCGTCTAAAAGGGAGAAAAATACACCCAAACGGCATGTTTTTAACCAATTTTAGAATTTTTGACGTACAAAGATGTTGGAAGATTCAATAAAAATCTATAATTTTGCAAATAATTTCGAAATATATTATTAATTGTTTTATAAATTATTGTTTATTATGAAGAAATTATTCATGGTTTTAGCCCTGACAAGCATGTCTGTGGCAGGTATGGCACAGGACGAGACTCCTGAACTGAAGTACAGCGTTGCCACCAATTCGTTCTGGAGCAACTGGTTCATTTCAGCCGACCTCGACTATTCTGCCTTCTATTCATTTGGAGAGAAGAGTCCTGTTGACATGAATCTGGACAAGAGCCCCTTCAAGGATTTCCGTCGCAACCTCGGTTTCTCGGTAGCCCTTGGCAAGTGGTTCACCCCGGGCATGGGTCTTCGCACCAAGTTCACCGGCATGTGGGGCCGCTACGTAGGCAGCACCAATGCTTCCGACAATGCTATTAAGTATTGGAACCTGCAGGAACAGGCACTGTTCAACCTGAGCAACATGCTCTGCGGCTACAACGAGACCCGCGTCTGGAACTTCATTCCCTATGCTGGCGTAGGCGTAGTGCGCAACATGGACTACTGCAACTACTCGCTCGCCGGAAGCGTAGGTATCCTGAACACTTGGCGCCTGAGCAAGCACATTGCCCTGAACCTCGACCTCAGCTTCAACATGGCCGACGACGACCTCCGCGGCAACAACTTCTCTGCCGGCAACTATGCCAACGACGGTATCAGCACCTACGACCGCTGGTTCAGCGCTGAAGTGGGTCTCACCTTCAACCTCGGCAAGGCCACCTGGAACAAGGTGCCCGACGTAGACGCTATCAAGAACCTCTCGCAGAGCCAGATCGAGGCACTCAACGCACAGCTCATTCAGGAGCAGCAGGAGAATGCCAACCTGCAGCGCATGCTCAACGAGGAGCGCAGAAAGAACAGCCAGCCCGCTACCAACGCACAGACCATTACCGTCGAGAAAGTGGTGGGTGCTCCCGCTTCAGTGTTCTTCAACATTGGCAAGAGCAAGATTGCTTCGCGCAAGGACCTCGTGAACGTCAACGCCATTGCACAGAACGCCAAGGACAACAACTCGAAGATCGTCGTAACGGGCTATGCTGACAGCAAGACCGGCAGCGCTGCCTTCAACCAGAAGCTCTCTGAGAAGCGCGCACAGACAGTGGCCGACGAGCTGGTGAAGATGGGCGTAAGCCGCGACAACATCGAAGTGGTGGCCGCCGGTGGCGTCAACACACTCTCGCCGATCTCCTACAACCGTCGCGCTACGGTCGAGATCAAGTAACACCGATTCAACACACACACATGTCTTTAATTCCATGCTGGCGGGCAGCCCATTTGCCCGCCAGCATTGTTTTTATGATTATTCGCAATCGTACCACCAACAAAGCCCAAAGGGCTGGTAAGACCATAGGCAGGGGTGCAAACCCCTGCATAACAGACGATTGCCGCGGACGAGAACCCCGACGGGGTGACAGAACGTCTGCCGTACCTTCGGCACTAATGTTGCCGCCATTCTTAGCAGGGGTTTACACCCCTGCCTGTGATCTGTACGCCCCTTCAGGGCTTTGTGGCTGCATGATTCCATTACTTGCAAAAGTTGTGTTTTTTATTGAATCATGTCAAGTATTTTTCGACATTTACGAGAAAAGGTGAAATAAATTTGGCAGTTTCATAATAATTATGTATTTTTGCCCCGAAGTTTCTGCGCTTCGTGTGCAGACTGCCCCGTGGAGAGGGTGCAGGCAAGGCCGGGAGGCCACAGCAGCTTCAGCGACATCATGGGTAAAAAATAGGTAGAAGCAAACGCTTCGTCTTGTCAGTAGAAATCTGGAAAATTTCAACGTATGAACAAGATGAGTGAAAGACTTCTCCACGCGATAGCGTGGAATAGTTGTATCACTATGTCTTTTCATACGGGTATTCCAGAACCTCTACTAAGGGACAGAGTAACTACGGCTTTTCTGCGCTCTTTTTGTGTTCACAATCTTCCACTTATTATAAATAATGTGTCGTGTTCCTGCAAGCGCAGCCGCCGTAAATGGGTTGCCACCGCAGGCACTGCCTGTGTACGTCCCCCCCACAGCTTCCTCCCCCACGTCGCATCAACGTGACCAATGAACAGACATCTATAACAAAATTATTAACTAAAAAAATTATGCTTATGAAAAAATTAATTACTTTTAGGGCAGCAGTGATGCTACTGCTCGCAGTGGTGGGAATCAGTAAGGCTTCGGCAGAAAAATGGATTGGAGGCAGTGCCATCTACGTGAATGGAACATGGTACTATGCAACTTGGCACGGAACGACCGAAAGCTGGTGCACAGGAGGTGCTTTTGATGGTGCCAATATTGGAGCCATCGCAAGTCTTCGCATCGGTGGACAAACGCAAATATGGGAGACTGGTAATATCGACTGGAAAGGTGGAGGCAACGTGATTATGGGTTATAAAATTGACGGTGGCACTGCACAAAATCTCACCCTTTCCTCCAAGGGCTTTGAAAATAACAACAATGTCTACCAGTTAGGCGGTAAGGATTTATCACCTTTTACTATTGACATTTCCGGTCTTTCTGCTGGTAGTCATACCATTGAAGTATGGTTCGGTGAGACCAATGATAATTTGTGGGATAGCAACAACACTGCAAACTACAAGGCAACATTTTATACCAGTGAGGAAATTACCGTCACCTCTGTCAGTTATGCCACCTATGTGAGTTCTCTTCCCCTTGACTATACCGACACAGATATCAAGGCTTACACCGCCAAGGTGAACACGTCAACAGGTGTCGTTACGCTTTCACAGATTAACAAGGTTCCTGCCAACACTCCTGTTGTCCTGTACAAGGATGGTGGTGCAACGGAAAATGTTCCTGTCTGCTTTTCGGACACTGACACACCTGAAGAAAGCGACCTCGTAGCAGGCACTGGTGAAGCAATAGCCACTACCGACGGCACCAACTACAACTACATCTTGAACAATGTCAGCGGCATTGGCTTCTACAAGGCTGCTGGTCAGACTGTTGCCACCAATCGTGCTTATCTGCATACCACCTACAACGTGGCCGCAGCCGCCCGTATGGTCATGGTCTTTGCCGACGAGGCTGCAGGCATCACGAACAATCTCCGTGAAACGGCAGACACCAACCGCTACTTCGACCTGCAGGGCCGCAGTGTGGCTCAGCCCAAAAGCGGTCTGTACATTGTGAATGGTAAGAAAGTAATCATCAAATAAACAAAAGGAGGAACAGAATATGAAAAAGACATATAACACACCAATATTGACCATCGTCAAGTTAAAGATGCAAACCTCACTGATGGAAGCATCTTTAGGAATGAAAAACGCTGACGCCGAGAGTGCCGCCATGAGCCGTGAGGGTGGCAACCGTATCAGCCCTGACTGGGACGAGGAGGAATAGAGACATTTCCCGAGTTGTGAAACTCTGGCTTTTTATCATTTGTTTTTGTCATCCGCAAGGGTGCAAAAAGCACAATAAAAATAATTTATTTAAGTTTTAATTAGTGTAAGGCAGGCGGCAGACTGTGAGGTTAGCCGCCTGTTACTGTTTATACCTTATTCAACTTCTGCAAATAATGAAATCGCGCAGCCACAAAGCCCTGAAAGGGCGTCAAGAACACAGGCAGGGGTGAAACCCCTGCAAAGAATGGAAGCAACATAGCCCCGAAGGGCCGACAGAGCGGGCTTCCACCCCTTCAGGGTTGGGTTACCACACCCCCCTTAGCAGGGGTTGCGCTTCGCTTCACCGCCTGTCTGTGGTCTTTTCAGGCCTACGGCCTTACTTGCGGAACTTAAAATAATTATTATTCCAATTCGTGAATTCATTATTCCAATTATTCCAATTCGTTTCCATAAAAATCGTACCAAGTTATTTTTTTCATTACTTAATCCGTTGTAGAAAAAATTAATATGATTATCCGCAATCATACCACTAGCGCCCCAAAGGGGCAGAATACTCTTAGCCCAGGGCAACGCCCTGGGTTGAAGGACGGCG
>CAJONO010000168.1 GCA_905235905.1 uncultured Prevotella sp. | reverse complement strand
GCGAGATTCGAACTCGCGAACCGGTTTTGCCGGTCACACGCTTTCCAGGCGTGCCTCTTCAGCCACTCGAGCATCTCTCCTTGCGTTAAGCGGGTGCAAAGTTAGTAAAAAGATTTGAGATATGAGATTTGAGGTTCGAGTTTTATATTTCTTTAATGTTCGTTAAACAATCAGTTGAAAGCAGCCACTACTCTGCTTCTTCTGTATAGCTAACGGTTATTTCACCGTTTTACAGTAGTCGGTCACACTTCCAAGCGTTACGCTGTTGTCACGCTTGAATGCGTGACCTACTACTTGGACGCTGCAAAAAAGTTCACACGGAATGAAGGGAGTTGACGGAAACTCCGAAAACTCGTTCTACGTTCTGGTTTGTCTGGCGAGCCACCTCTTCCTCGCCGAGGCCATAGCTTTCAGACAGTTTCTGAAGAACGTGGGCTATGAAGGCAGGCTCGTTGCGCTGACCACGCATAGGTACGGGAGCCATGTAGGGCGAGTCGGTCTCTAAGACGATGCGGTCGAGGGGAACTACAGATGGGAGCACTTCAGGCAAATGCGATTTCTTGAAGGTAAGAACTCCGCCAATGCCCAGCACAAAACGGTCGAACTGAAGGAGTTCCTCGGCTTCGTGCTCGTTGCCCGTGAAGCAGTGGAACACGCCGCCAGGCAGTTCGTGTGCGTACTTTTTCATTATATGCACCATCTCGTTCTGAGCCTTGCGACAGTGAATCATCAATGGCAGACGTGTTTCCACACTCCACTGCACCTGTGTCTCGAAGGCCTCCATCTGCTCATGCTCATACTCTCGGCTCCAGTAGAAGTCGAGTCCCACCTCGCCAATGGCGATAAACGGTGCAACCGCATTTGCACCACTTTGGAGCAGGAGGGCTCTGATGTCCGACAGCACTTCTTTAAAGTCGGCCCGCACTTCTTCGGGATGCAGACCGGCCATTCCATAGAGATAGCCCTGATGCTGTTGGCAAAGTTTCTGTATCTGGAGCGATGTCGGCAAGTCGATGGCAGGAAGGAACACTGCTTTGGCTCCCGCTTCTTTTGCACGAGCTATGACGGCTTCCCGGTCTTCGGCAAACTCCTCTCCGTCCAAGTGGGCATGTGTATCAACGAATCCTATCATCTTTTCCCCTTCTCAATGACTATTTGTCACGGTGCATCATTTCGTTGGTATATTTGCGGAGAGCCTGCTTGCGCTCCTCGCTGACGCTCACCATGTCAAGATACCTTTTTCCTTCCTCAAAATAATAGTTTATTTTCTCCTCGCAGAGTTGACGGATGCCTATCTCGTCGTAGAGACGGGTAACGGCGGCAATCTTTTCCTGACGGTCAAATGTCTTGGCTTCTATCCATCTCGCCAGCTCCTTTCGCTGCTCGTTGTTAGCGCGGTTTACGGCGTTGATGAGCATGTAGGTCTTCTTGTTCGAAGTAATATCGCCACCAATGGCTTTGCCAAACACCTTCGGGTCGCCGTAGACGTCGAGCAGGTCGTCTTGCAGCTGGAACGCGAGTCCTATCTGCTCGCCAAACTTATACAGGTTCTCCTGGTCTTCAGCCGACGCATTGGCCAGGATGGCCCCAATCTTCAGTGCGCAGGCCAGCAGGACGCTCGTCTTCAGCCGTATCATTTCAATATACTCCTCTTCGGTCACGTCGTTGCGTGTCTCAAAGGCCATGTCATACTCTTGGCCTTCGCCTATCTCCAGTGCTGTCTCGGTGAAGAGGCTGAGCACCTGTGGCAGATGCTTCGGGTCGCACTGGGCCATGCGCTGATAAGAGAGCACGAGCATCGAGTCGCCCGAAAGGATGGCCTTGTTGGCGTCCCAGTGCTTGTGTACGGTTTCGTGGCCTCGGCGCAGGTCGGCATTGTCCATCAGGTCGTCGTGTAGCAGGGTATAGTTGTGATAGGTCTCCAGCCCCAACGCCTGCGACATGATGTCTTCGGGATGGTCTTTGAAGAGGTTATAGCCGAGGAGCATGAGCACGGGCCGTATGCGCTTGCCGCCGAGCGACAGCACATAGCGGATGGGTTCGTAGAGTGAAGCAGGACGGCGGTCGTAGGGCAGACGGTCGAGGGCTTCGTTCACTTTCTTGAGAATTTCTTCAGATGTATACATAGTCTTATAGTTTAAATACGATGGGAATACACACTTTCGTGCGGCAGGGCTTGTCGTTCTGAACGCCGGCCGTCCAGCGGGGCATCATACGTAGCACCCGCAGTGCCTCACGGTCGCAGGCCGGATTGAGCGACTTCACAATGCTCACATCGGTCACCGAACCGTCTTTGTTTACGATAAACTCGGCCACCACCTTGCCTTGCTGTCGCAACAGACGCGCCTGGGCAGGATATTTCAGGTTACGGGTGAGCCACTTGATAAACTCCAAGGGTCCGCCAGGGAACTGTGGCAAGTCTTCCACTACGCTGAAGCTCAGCACCTCGTCTTCCTGCTCGTTGTTCGTCTCGCCTTCCGCATTGGGCAGGTCGTCGTCGTCGGCATCGGCCTCCACCTGCTCTTCTGGTTGGCGTTCGGGTTCTTCCTGTGCCTCCTCCTCCACGATCTTCAGCTTCATGGTGGGTTTAGGCTCGGCCTTGGGCAGCAGCGCCAGTTCTTTCTCCTGCCGTAACAATGGCGGCAGCTCCTCGTCGTAGGTCAGCGACTCTAACAACAGTGGGTCGTCGAGCGGATCGTTGGGAACCATTGTGTATTCGAAGCCAACAAACAGGCAAGCCAGTGCCACAACCAGCCCTATCAGGAGCCGTTGCAAGCGCCCGCCTTCCAAATCGGCTTTCGAACTCTTCTTTGTTTCCATAATTATCTGGCGAAGTTCCGCTATATGTAACGTAACGGTTTGCAAAAATACGAATTAATTCATAATCCATGATTCACAACAACTCACTTTTTTGTTTTTTTAATAAGTGCTCGAATATTTATTCATCCCCTGAATTTTCCAACTTACTGATTTTCAGCGTATTATAATACAGCCCAAATTACGCTTCAATTCATGCTGAATTCCGCGACAATTTGAACTCAATTGCATCGGAATTCAGCATGAATTTCAGACGTGTTTACGCCAAGCCCCCAAATGCATAATTATGCAAGCGATAAGGCGAATACAACCGTCATTTCACCTTGCCGTTCTTCTCGATTGTCCAACCTTCGCGCTTGGTGAGGCCGCAGTCCTTTCCAACGAACATCTTGGCTGCCTCTTGGTCGCCCTTCAGCTGCCAGTCGAGCCATGCCTTGGCCACAATGGCAAACTCGCCGCCATGAGGCTGGGCGTATGTGCCTCCATGCCCCACAGGATAGTTGGTGGCAATGGCTGGCACATGCTCAATACGGTGGAAATCGTCCATACCATTTCCATAGGCAATGTCCTTCTCGCCGCCCAGTATATATATAATAGGTGTGTGCAGTTCTTTCAACTTCTCCTTGGGAGGCATAGGCATGCCGCCCACAGCCTGGTTGGCATTCTGCTGGTTGAAGAGTCCGCTGTTGCAAATCATCACAGCTGAGACACGCGGGTCGGCACAGTTGAACAGCGACTGTAGTCCTCCGCACGACATGCCTGCTATACAGAGGTTTTTCACATCAATCTTCTGATAATAGGGACTCGACGGATTGCTGTTCTGCTCATACACCCAGTCAATAGACTCTATCTGCTGTTCGCTCTTCGACATGGGGCCTCTGTACCACTCGTCGGTCATCGGGATATAGCCTGTTGCCACGACTAAATAGCCGTAGGATGCTATCTCGCTCAGGAACTTGACATGCTCGAAGGGCGAGTTGGCACAAGCGCCGTTACCCCAGACAAGCACGGGCAGCGGCTTCTCGGCACTGAACGGTGTAAGGTCTTGTGGAGCAATCACCGTGTGGGCATCCAGTCCCTTCACCTCGGTCATGATGGCCTTGAAGGGGCCTGTTCCACCATCCTCAACAACACGCATCTTCGGTTTCTCGGCATGTTCCTTGCCCTGCAACAGACGGAAGAGGGCCCTTCTGCGTTCGGCCCATGTGCCGTAGTCGTCGGCCCGAAGCGTCATCACCTTGGGGCGCGACTCCTGTGGCCATTGCTTCATGAATTCGAGTTTGCTGGTGGTAATGATGCAGGGCGCCGCCTTCCCGTCGGCTATCAGGCGATCGGCAATGGCACCGGCGCTGCCTGTCTTAAACCAGCTCTCCATGGTGTCGTCCTTGCTAGGAACCAACTGAATGAATCTCGGCATCATGCCTTCTTTCATCTCCGACATGTACCAAGCCTCCTGTTGTTCCAAGTCGTAGCCAATCTTTCCGTGGGGAATGTCCTCCATCGAGGCGTAGTTGAATGGCCCCATGGGGTTGTCGGCTATGCTATACTTAAAACCTTTATCGGGCGAGAGATACATATTGCTCGGATCGGCTACACGAATGCCGTCGACCACGAAGCAGTACTTGAAGGTCTCGAACATGTTCTCAGTCAGACGAACGCTCCACACGCCGTCGCTGTCCTTCTGCATGGGCAGCGGATGCTTGCGCAACTCCGTCTCAAGTGCCACTCGCTCGGCATTCGGAGCCTTGAAACGGAACCAGACTCCCTCCTGCGTATATTCGGGCGACACGATAGGACGTGGGAACAGCCGTGCCATCACCCCCGGCGTGAACTGCTGTTCCTTGCCCGTAGCCGGCTTGACGGGAGCTGCATGCTTCATGGCATCGGCCGAAGCCTTGGGATTGAAGAGCAGGCGCAGCGTCTTGTCGAGGAAATACTTGGCATTCATCCAGGTGTGGCCAAACTTGTCGTCGGTATATTCCTTCACAGAGCGTATGCCTTTCTTGTCGAGAAACTCCATGTAGTCGCGGGCAGTACCATAGAGGAAGTCATCGGTGCCTACACCCAACCAGAACAGATGCAGTTTCTTATTGGTTTCGGCAGCATGGTCGTAGACCTCGGGAATATCGGTCGAGGTGAACGAGCTGTAGCTGCAAAGATAGGAGAACTTGTCAAGATTACGCAGACCGTTCGACAGACCTTGGTTGCCACCACGCGAGAAGCCGCCAATGGCACGATGGTCACGGTCGTTGATGGTGCGGTAGTTGCGCTCAATGTAGGGCATCAGGTCGTTGATCAGGTCTTTGCTGAAAACGTCACCGCCGAAGTTGGCCATCGGCATGCCCTGGGCAGGAGGCGCAGGCAACAGCTTGTTGGGATTGCCATAGGGCAGCACCACGATCATCTCCTTGGCAGCCTTCTCGGCCAGAAGGTTGTCGAGAATATAGTTTACACGACCCACCTTGTAATAGACCTCCTCGGTGTCTGTCGTACCACTAATCAGATAGAACACCGGATATTTCTTCTCTGGCGACGTGCGGTAATTGGGCGGCAGATAGACCACGGCACTGTTGGTAGCACCAAGGCTCTTTGAGAAGTAGTGTACGTACTCCATCTGCCCGTGGGGCACCTTTCTGATGTCGTGAGCCAACGGGCCTTGCTTGCTGGGAATTTCCAACAGGCTGTTCTTAAACCCCTCATTAGGAAAGTACTGCTCACATAGAGGGTCCATGACGCTGATACCGTCGACCTCGAAGTGATAAGGGTACATATCAGGGGCAGCAGGGCCAAGCGTCACCGTCCAAAGCCCCGTCTGGGCATCGCGTTTCATGGCATGTTTACCGGCAAACTGAACATCGACCTGCACGTCCTTAGCCTGTTCGTTCTTGTACTGGAACGTCACCGTTCCATCATCATTGCACACCACTTGGGCATGTGCAGAGAGCATGCCCATTACCATAGCCAGTGTCGTCCAAAGAGTCTTTTTCATATAGTTTTAAGTTCAAAGTTGATACTGAGTGCAAACTTACACAAAAAATCCCAATATTGCCATCTTTTTTCGAAAAAAACTTATCATTTCCTCTCGTTTTTACATTTTTTTACACAATCCAAGTAGCTGGTGTTCAGAAGGTCTTGGCTTCCTTTTCTAAAAACTGGAAAAAAGTATCCTGCACACACGATGTATGCAGGATACGACTTTGTATGGTTTAAACTTTCGATTCTTACGGGAAGCAGCGGCTACAGGATTGTTTTCACGGCTTCGAGCATGCCCTTGGCCTCAATCAGGTCGAGGAACTGCTTCACCATAGCATTCAGGCCCTGCACCTTGTTCAGGTCTTCCTGCCAGATGAACTCTGCACCCAGTACGCCATCGGCCACCTTCTGCGTGTCGCCCGTTGCCCATAGCTGCTGGAGCAGTTCGATGATCTTCGGATCGTCGTTGGGCGTAATCTCGGCACCGTCTTCGCGCTTGCCTCCCTTGTAGTAGGTGATGATGGCAGCCAGACCGAACACCAGTCCCTTGGGCAGTTCGCCCTTGCGCTCTAAATAGGTCTTCACGCCGGGCAGGTCGCGGGCCTGGAACTTCGGGAACGAGTTGAGCATGATGCTCGTCACCTGATGGTCGACAAACGGGTTGTCGAAACGCTCGAGCACGTCAGCAGCAAACTTCTCCAACTCCTCCATCGGCAGGTCGAGCGTCTGCATCAGTTCGTCGAACTGCACCTTATGAATATACTTACCAATAACTTCATGGTTGCAGGCATCGCGGACGATGTTGACTCCTGAGAGATAGGCCACGGGCGAGAGCACGGTATGCGGACCGTTGAGCAGCGTCACCTTGCGCTTGTGGTAAGGCTCTTCCGAGGGGACGAACAGCACGTGCAAACCGGCCTTGTCGGCGGGGAACTCGGCTGCCACTTCCTTCGGAGCCTCGATGACCCAGAGGTGGAAGTTCTCGGCCTGCACGACGAGGTTGTCGCGATAGCCCACCTTCTCCTGAATCTGAGCAATTTCCTTGCGGGGGAAGCCTGGCACAATGCGGTCGACAAGCGTAGCATAGACACCGCAAGAGTTCTCGAACCACTGGCGGAAGCCCTCGGGCAACTGCCACAGATCGATATATTTGCGGATGCAGTCCTTCAGCACGTGACCGTTGAGGAAAATCAGCTCGCAGGGGAAGATAATCAGGCCCTTGGTGGGGTCGCCGTTGAAGGTCTGGTAGCGGCGATAGAGCAGCTGAACGAGCTTGCCAGGATAGCTCGAAGCGGGCTTGTCATCCAGCTTGCACTCGGGGTCGAAGGCGATGCCGGCCTCGGTGGTGTTAGAGATGACAAAACGAATCTCAGGCTGGTCGGCCAGGGCCATATAGGCATCGTTCTGGCTGTAGGGATTCAGACAACGGCTGATGACATCGATGCGCTCAAGCGTGTTGACAGGCTTGCCATTCTCGCGGCCCTGCAGGTTGACGTGGTAGAGACAGTCCTGGCCATTCAGCCAGTCAATCATACCGCCATTCAGCGGCTGGACGACAACTACGGAACCATTGAAATTGGTCTTCTGGTCCATGTTCCAGATAATCCAATCTACGAATGCACGGAGGAAATTTCCCTCACCAAACTGAATGACCTTTTCGGGCATGACGCTCTTCGGAGCGAACTTTTTGTTTAACGGTTTCAACATTGCTTTGTTACTTTTATTAGATTTTTCTAAACTGACCGCAAAGTTAATCATTAAATCTGAAACCGCCAAATTTTCCTCTGCCCTAAACGCCTAAAATGTGCGTAAAGGTTTGCGAGGAAAATGCCTTTGTACATGTCAGGAAAATTGCCTTCCTCCTACTGGTCAGGATTTTCCACGAATCCCTGATACTCAGGCACCAAGGCCGACATGACCGAATCGTAGGCTTGGTTGAGGGTAGCCGTGATGTTGTCGTTGCCTTGCCCCACGGGATAGATGGGCTGGTGGAAGGTGAGCTTGAGGGGGTGCCAGTCAATGAAATGGCCGTCGCGCATTCGGGGTAGCACATTAAACGAGCCGTTAATGGTGAGCGGTACTACGGGCAACTGCAGCTCGTCGGCCAATGCAAAGGCGCCCTTGCGGAACTGCCCCATGTGACCGGTAAAAGAACGCGAGCCTTCCGGAAAGACGGTGACACTGGTGCCGCCCTGAAGTGTGGCGCGAGCCTTGTCGTAGGTCTCTTTGATTTTCTTGGGTCCACGCTTGTCTACGAAAATCTGATGAGACTTCTCGCAGGCATAGCCGATAAAGGGCATCTTGCGCAACTGCTGCTTCATCATCCATTTGAAGTTCCGATTCAGGTAGCCGTAGATAAGGAATATGTCGAAGGCTCCCTGATGATTGGCCACGAATACGTACGACTGGTTATTCTCCAAATGCTGCCGCCCTTCAACCTTGACGGGTATGAGCAACAGCCACAGTATGATTTTTGCCCACCACCGGCCAGGATAGTAACCCCAGAAATGGCCGTTGCCCAAAGAACACCCTACGGCAATGGAAATGACGGTGAGCAAGGTGACAAGCAGCCCTAAGGGCAATGCGATAAATAACTGATAGATGCGATAAAGGTATTTCATGTCGGGTAGAATTATGATTCAACTTTTTGGGGATGATTGTTTGGAGCGAAGCGTAATGACAACAATCTCGCCCTTTGCGCCGAAGCGGAAGGGGATGACACCCCCTACCCCTTTTGACACAAAGAGATAGCGACCGGCTATTTCGTAGAGGCCATCGTATTCACGGTAGCGAAAAGCTGCCGGCGACCATCCGAACAAGGAGAACTGGGCCGAATGGGTGTGCCCGCTCAGCGTCAGCTGTGTGTGCGAGCTGCGCAGAATTTTGCGTCGCCAGGAGGTGGGGTCGTGTTCGAGCATAACCACAAACTGGTTGCGGTTCACGTTCCACAGCGCATTGTTGATATTGCCATTGGCAGGGAAGCGACCCTCCCCGTCATTGGCCATGCCTGCCATAACAATGGAATCTTGGCCACGATACAGATAACGCCTACTGTTCACCAACACGCGCCAACCCATGTCCTGCTGAAGTCCGATGGTTCTTTCTTCGTTGATAGCCTTGTCCACATAATCGCCATCCACATAAAAGGAACCGTCGTGATTTCCCAATACGGAGCAGACACCGTCGGTAGCCTCCAACCTGCTGAGCAAGGCCGTATCGGGCACTATCTCGTCGGGGTGCATGTTCTGCAAATCGCCCGTAAACACGACGATGTCGGCCTTTTGGGCATTAATGCTGTCTACGAGCCGTTCAAGAATGGCGTGGCGCCTACCCGTCAGCGTTCCTAAATGGACGTCGCTGAACTGCACGATGCGGTAGCCGTCGAAAGCTGGCGGCAAATCGTCGAAAGCAATCTCGACACGGCGCACCTCGAACTCGTAGAAGCCTACAAGGCTGCCATAGGCATAGACGACAATGACAACGACAGCCAGCCCCCAACCCACAAAAGCAAAGAAACGCCTCTTGAGCCACCGAGCCAGACATGAGAACAAGGCAATCAAGGCTAAGGGCACTACGCCACAGACCAGAAAGGCCATGAACACAGAAAGGAGCGTGACGCTGCGGGGGAAATAATTGGGCAGGAAAGCCATCGACAGAACATAGCCGGATGCTGCGACGGGCACAAGCCAGCACAGCAGTCGTTTCCACCTGCGTAGTCTTCGCAGGAACGTCAGGTCGAAATAGAGGTGTGTCAGGAACACGACCAGAAGAATGGGAATTAGTATCTTTGCTATCATAGGTTGGCAGTTAGGAATTTTCTTATCAACGCGACGGGCAAACCGCGACGGCAGGCGTAGTCGTTCAGCTGGTCGTTGCCAATCTTCCCGACGGCGAAGTAGCGAGCTTGGGGATGGGCCAGCATCAAGCCAGACACACTGGCATGAGGACGCATGGCACCGCTCTCAGTGAGGCGTATGCCTATCTGACGGAATCCCAATAGCTCGTCGAGCAGGAAATTCAGGCTTGTATCGGGCAACGAGGGGTAGCCCACGGCGGGTCTGATGCCCTCAAAGCGCTCCTGATGCAGGTCGGCCATCGACAACTGTTCGTCAGGAGCATAGCCCCAGTAATGACGGCGCACCTCCAAATGCAGACACTCGGCAGCCGCTTCGGCCAGCCGGTCGGCTAACAGCTGAGCCATCATCTTTTGGTAGGGGTCGTGGTCGAAGTCGGTTTCCAAGCCAACGTCGACGGTTGTGGCAAAAACTCCGATCTTGTCGGAACGGGGATGAAGGAAATCGGCAAGGCAAAGACAGGTTCCCTCAACCCGCTGCTGCCGGAGCATTGGAAGCTGGAAGGGGCCTTCGGCACGGTCAATGACAATGTTGTCGGCCTGGCCATGAGCGTCGAGCAACAGAAACAAGGCATGGGCCTGATAGTGAGGGGCAAGACGACTTAGCGTTTCTTCTGCCTCCTGCCGCATACGCTGTTGCTCGGCTGGTTCCTTCAGTTGCCATGCAAAGAAGAAATAGGGCCAGTTGATGAAAGGCACGAGTTGGGGAATGTCGTAGTCGATCTTCATTACCTGAACCGTATGGACTGTCCAATATAGTTAGTGTCTACCACACCATTATTATATACAAGATGGCCGTTGCAAAAGGTCTTTTCCACACGCCAGCGGAAAGAGTGCCCCTCCATGGGACTCCAGCCGCACTTGCTCTCTATGCAGTCAGGCGTAACCGTCCAGGGTAAGCCTGGACGCACGATTGCAATATCGGCCTGATAGCCCTGACGCAGGAAGCCGCGCTTCTGCACATCGAAAATAATAGCGGGGTTGTGGGCCATGAGCTCAACAAGACGGGCGATAGTCAGCACCCCCTCATCGACCAGTTCGAGCATGGTGGGAAGCGAGAACTGAATCATGGGCATGCCACTCACGGCCCTTGCTGCCCCACCCTGCTTTTGCGAAAGCAGATGAGGAGCATGGTCGGTAGCCACGACGCTGATGCGCCCATCGGTCAGCCCCTCGCGCAACGCTTCTTGGTCGATAACGCTCTTAATGGCAGGGTTGACCTTGATTCTGGCTCCAAGCCTCGCATAGTCGACCACAGAAAAGAAGAGATGCCCCACAGTAGCTTCGGCAGTGATAGTATGCAGGCAATGGGCTGGTATCAGTTCCAGTTCGCTTTTCGTAGAAACATGTGCTATATGCAGACGGGCTTGATGCCTCACCGCAAGGGCTATAGCTTTCATTGTCGACTTGCAACAGGCTTCCTCGCTTCTGATAAGAGGATGCAGGCGTATGTCAGGGTCATTGCCGAACTGCTCTTTGAAATGGGCCATGTTGCGGTTGATGATGGCCGTGTCCTCGCAATGGGCCATAATGGGCAGCGGGGCAGCCTTTTCGAAGATGCCCTCCAGCGCCTCGTCACTATCCACAAGCATATTGCCCGTAGAAGAGCCCATGAACAGTTTTATTCCTGGTATGCGATGCGGGTCTAACTGCCCGAAAAGGGTGGCATTGTCGTTGGTGGCTCCGAAGAAGAAAGAATAGTTCACATGGCTTTTCGCTGCTGCCAATCGGAATTTCTCTTCCAGTGCCTCGGGCGTTGTGGTTTGCGGAACGCAGTTCGGCATGTCGAAATAGCTGGTCACGCCGCCTGCTGCCGCTGCCCTGCTCTCGCTTTCTATGTCGGCCTTCTCCGTCATGCCTGGCTCACGGAAATGCACATGGTCGTCGATGATGCCGGGCAGGACGAAGCATCCCGTAGCATCGACGAAGCAATCGGCAGCAACATAGGGAAGAGTCTTGCCTTCAATAATGTCTACGATTCTCTCGTTATCGATGACTAACGAGCCATCAAACTCACGTCCTTCGTTGACAAGGCGACCACCGCCAATGATTGTTCTCATTCCTTACCGTTAAGCATGTTTTGAATGACAGAGTCGGGCAGTTCAGAGGTGGGAACAGATGTCTCGTCGCCCATGCCCTGCATCTTGTTCTGAATCTCATTGGCTTTCTGGTAGTACCTGCTCACGTAGGGATCCTTTCGGAACGTCTCGGTAGCCTGGCTCATGATGTGCTCTATTTGCGGAGTAAGCGTAGGATACTGGAAGCCACTCGTAATCATCATAAACGCCCACGGCCCCAGCACGTTGTCGAAATTGTCGATGACGAAATGGGTGACGAGGCTGTCTTCCTCGGCAGCAATAGCGGCCGCCTCCTTCGAAATCTGCTCGTTGATGGTTTGCTCGTCGATGGCATCGAGGAGCATCTGGCTATAGCGATGGTCCAGCTCGTTCATGCGGTTGTCTAACTGGGTGTGCTGGTCGATAAACTCGTAGAGCAAGTCGTTCAGCTCGGTGCCCGACACTTTGCACGACGACTTGTCGAGATTCACTGTGATATTGCCCTGCTCCAGCACGATGGGCATCATGAGCGGCTGGTCGTCCATAAACAAATTGACCACCATCGTTGTGTCGAGCAAACCGACGAACTTGAATTTGCCGTGAATCACCTCACACGAATCAATATCCACGAGTTCCTTGTCCTTCAGGGTTTTCAGGTAGAGCTTGCTGCCATCGAGCGACGAGACGGAGGAAGACCCCTGTATGTTGTATGACTCAGCACATGAGGTAAGTGCTGCCAGTACTGCCAAAACGTATAGTATTCGATTCATAGACGTTTGTTTAAGAGTTCATCGGATGCAAAAGTACGATGATATATTGAGGTGAGAAAAAAAATTTGCGCAATTTAAAACAATTGCGCAAACTTTTATATTTTTTTTGCCTCTTTTGCCAGTTCGTGGTCTATTCTATGCGTCACATAGATTTGCATCAGCGCAGCAATGAGCAATACCACTACCCATTTATTGTAGACATATTGCAGATAGGTAATCTGCGACAGCCCCAGCCCATTACCCTGGCCGGCAAGCATGAGCAAACCTGCCAGCAGAAGAAGGAAATCGCTCAGAATCATGAGGCGGCGCAGCCGGCGGATGGTGAAGTTAGAGCCCTCATAGCGCTGCAACAGCTGCATGGACGCATAGCAGACGGCACCCATGCAGAACAGGTAGGGATAACCCCTCCAGCCCGTGAGGCTGATGCCTGCTCCAAGAACCATGAGCACGGCACCAAGGACGAAAATCAGCGACTCGGTCTTACTCAGCTGTCTCATTGGCAGTGATTTTTCCATCCAACTCTTTGCCCACATCGTCGCTCAGCACGAAGACATCCTCGTCGGCCATCTTCATGAAATAGCGCTCACGGGCTATTCGCTCTATCGCCTTCGGGTTGTGCTGCAACTGGTGGATTTCATCACGGTTACGCTCGAATTCCGACTGGTAGACCACAATCTCGTCCTCAAGCTCGGCAATATGGCGCTTGTGCTGCATGTGGGCCCACACGCTGTTCTCGTCGAGGAAGCCTACTACTAACACGCCAAGCACACACACCACGATATACTTCACATACCAATGCATGCTCAGGCTTCTGAAGAAGTTCTTAATCTTGCTCATATCAAACTACGTATTTATGCCGCAAAATTACACATTATTTTTATAATAGCAAAATGAAACGCCCTTTTTCTGCAGACATTCTTTCAGATTCTTTCCTCCAAAAGGCCTGCACAGGCATGCACACCGGCCGACATCATAGAATAACAGAAGTCGGGAAATTCCTCTAAACAAGGAAACTTCCCGACTTTCGAGCCTCTTGTCGGATTCGAACCAACGACCCCGAGATTACAAATCACGTGCTCTGGCCAACTGAGCTAAAGAGGCGGGTGG
>CAJONO010000167.1 GCA_905235905.1 uncultured Prevotella sp. | reverse complement strand
GACCACGGATTTCACGGATATAACGGATTCCATGCGGTTTCATCATCGCGGCCTTAGCTGCTGTAATCCAATAAAAGATCTGTGAAATAATAAATAAAGAGAATTCCAAATCCGTAAAATCTGTAAAATCCGTAGTCAAAAAAATCCGTAAAATCTGTAAAATCCGTGGTCAAAAAAATCCGTAAAATCTGTAAAATCCGTGGTCAAAAAAACCGTAAAATCTGTAAAATCCGTGGTCGAAAAAAAAAATACAGAAACTTGAATTATTTGACTTACGCAAATGTTTTTGGCAAAAACCTCCGAAAATACCGAAATGTTTTCAATGAGCATGTCCGATTATACCCTTTTTCTTGAAGTTTTTATGGCAACAAATATTCCCTCTTACAGCACTATTTTACTTTTTTTCAAAAAAAAACTTTGAAAAATGATACGACTTATTAATTTTTTGAGTAAATTTGCAACCGATTAATCCCGAAGGCATCCTGACGTGACTGCCGACGGCTACAGAATATTCAAAAACAAGCAATGGTTCAAACCCGAAATGCGACCATTCTCTTTTGAGGAAAGGCCAAGTGTAGGCGGACTTCTTGTCTGTCTATAAAGGTGTCTTATTGACTTTATAATATTAACAATAACTAACAAAACTATGAAACGTAAAACTATCGTAAAGCACGGACAAAGGATGGCAAAGGCCGTCTGCGGACTGCTGATAGGGGCATCGGTGATGCAGTCGTGTAAGGACGACGTTCTCACCGGCCAGCCTTCGTGGTTGGGAAACTCTATCTATGAGCGGCTTCAGGACGATGGCATCTACACCTACACCCTTCGTCTCATTGACGACCTGGGCCAGAAGGAAGTGCTGGGCCACACCGGTTCAAAAACGTTGTTTGCGGCTGACGACAATGCCTATGAGGAATGGTTCAAGAACAACTCATGGGGCGTGAGCCGCTACGAAGACCTGACCGACGCGCAGAAGCGCCTGTTGCTGAACAATTCGATGATCAACAATGCCTACCTCATTGAGCTGATGTCGAACGGAAAGGCACAGGGCGACGCCGCCACTCCCGAGGAGGGCCGCACCATGCGCCGCGAGACTGCCACGAGCATCTACGACTCCGTCTATGTGATGTCGTGGGACGAGATGCCCAACACCAAGGCATGGGCCGATTTCCGCAATCGCAAGAAGTCGATCCCCATCTTCAAGGATGCCACGGCAGCCCCGATGATTCACTTCCTGCCCGCCTACATGAACTACAACAGGATTACCGACGGCGACCTCGCCATCCTGACCAACCACGTGGCCACGAGTGCCGCCGAGGCATGGGTCAACGGCAAGAAGGTCGTAGAGCGCGACATCACCTGCAAGAACGGCTACATACAGAAGGTGAGCGGCGTCATAGAGTCGAGCCCCAACATGGCCGAAATCATACGCACGAATCCGAGGATGACCATGTGGAGCCACCTGCTCGACCGCTATTCGGCACCTTATTATACGGCCGCAGGCACACGCGAGTACAACCGTATCTATAATAACGAAGACTCGGTCTACGTGCTGCGCTACTACAGCAAGCGCTCCATCGACAACAACGGTACGATTGGCGAGAACAGCAAGGCCCCCAACGGCGATCCCGTCTCGGCACTGCTCTCCTTCGATCCGGGCTGGAACCAGTATATCGATGCCAACTCGGCCAACAACAACGACCTGCACTACGATGCCGGCGTGATGATCGTTCCTACCGACTCGGCCCTCCAGGCATGGTGGAACGGCGAGGGAAGAGACCTGCACGACGAGTATAAGGAGTGGGACTCCATTCCCGACAACACGCTCGTGAAGCTGCTCAACGTCAACATGCTGAGCACCTTCTCAGAGGCCGTGCCCTCGAAGTTCGGCAGTGTGCTCAACGACGCCAAGGAAACCCTGGGCATCACCCCCAACGACGTGGTGGCCAGCTACATGGGCTGTAACGGCGTGGTCTACCTGACCAACAAGGTGTTCACACCGGCCGAGTATTCGTCGGTGGCCTACCCCGCACTGGCCCACGCCTCGACCATGAACGTCATCTACTGGGCCATCGACCAGCGCAACTTCCTGCCCTACCTGCTATCCATGGACTCGAAGTATGCCATGCTGCTGCCCACCAACAATGCCCTGCTCACCTACCTCGACCCAGGTTCGTATGGCAAGACGGCCACCCTCAAGGCGCAGGACGGCTCTGACAGCCTGGCCGTGGAGTCGCCCGACATTATCGAGTTCTATTACGACATGACCAAGTCGCTCTCCCAGCGCGTACAGGCCCAGCGCTTTGCCTGCACCGTCGATGCCGACGGCAACCTGACAAAGGGCGAGCGCAAGCAGGTGAACGTAGCCCAGAAAGTGATTGAGACCATGTTCGACGGTCTGATGGACCAGCTCATCATCGTCATCCCCGACAAGACCAAGACCGTCGAGGACTACGTGGCCGAGGGCTATCATTTCTTCAAGACCAAGGGCGGTAGCATGATCTACGCCGAGAAGAATGCCCAGGACTCGCTCGTGTTCCTCGGCGGATGGCAGTTGGAGCACAACAAGAGAGGCATCACCTCGGTCGAGTCGTACCCGAAGGCCAACGGTACGTCGTACCAGTTGGAGAGCCAGGTGCCAATGGGCTCGCAGAAGTCACTCTATATGACGGTGAGAAACCATTCAGAGTTTAACGCCTTCAGAAACTTGTTGGAGTGCGACTATGCCGCCGACCTGCTCAAAGAGAAACTGAGCAACAAGTATAATGCGGGCAACTATGCCATCATGAACAAGAACCTGACCCTCTTCGACAACTATAACTACACCGTCTATATTCCCACCAACGCTTCAATCGCCAAGCTGCAGGAAGACAACCTGCTGCCCACTATTGACGAGTTAGAGAAGGGCGATGGCGATGCCGTCGTCGACAGTATCTGTCAGGCCGAGAACTGGTATAGTGAAGACCTGGTAGGCAACACCAGCCGCGAAAACGTGCAGTCAAAGGTCAAGGAGGTGCTGAAGGACATCGTCGTCAGCTTCATTCGCTACCACGTGCAAGACCACTCCGTGGCCATCGGCATGGCTCCCGAGTTAGACACCGACGGCAACTATGAGAGCATGAAGCGCAACCTGGAAACGGGACGTTTCTATCCGCTGAACGTGACCTACGACGCACAGAGCATGACCGTCAAGGATGCCACTGGCAGAACCCACAATGTGGTCACCACCAATCCCGAACTCTACAACATCATCTGCCGCGAATACTGGTTCGAGGGCAAGGACAATGCTGCCCGCCAGTTCATGGCCAGCGGTGTCGTCGTACACCAAATCGACAGTCCGCTTATGTTTGAAGACATGCAGCCTTGGCGAAATGTCGTGAAAGAAGCACTTAGCGCACTTAAAAAGTAACAGAGGAGGAACAAACGTATGAAAATACTAAAAGCCATCATTATGACACTGGCACTGATTGCCACGACGACAGTCAGCGCACAGACAATTACGTCGGTCCACGGTACGCTGAGCGACGACATGGGCCCGCTGATGGGTGCTACGGTGTGCGAAATCGACGCTACAGGCCGTATCATCGAGTCGGCTGTTACCGACCTGAACGGTAACTTCACGATGAAAATCCGCAACCAGAAGGACAAGATTCGCTTCAGCTATGTAGGCTTGAAGACCGAGACCCACGCCATCAACCGCACGACCTACAACATTACCATGAAATCGGCCACACAGCTGAAGGAAGTCGTGGTGAAGTCGAAGAAGCGCGCACAGGGTAACGGTCTGCCCATTCCTGAACGCGAAATATCCTACGCTTCCCAGAGCATCTCGATGAAAGAGTTCGAGGGCTTAGGCATCACCACCGTCGACGAGGCCCTGCAGGGCCGTATCGCCGGCCTCGACATCGTGGCAGGCGGTGACCTGGGCAAGGGCTCAACCATGCGTCTGCGTGGTGCCGGCTCGCTCTCGACGCTCACCGACTCGAACCCCCTGATCGTGGTCGACGGTAACATCCGCGAGGTAAACCTCGACAATTTCGACATGGCCGGTGCCAACGACGAGAAGTTTGCCGAGCTGCTCAACATCAACCCTGAGGACATTGCCACCATCAACGTGCTGAAGGACGCCGCCGCAACGGCCGTCTACGGTTCGCAGGGTGGTAACGGTGTCATCGAGCTCACCACCAAGCGTGGTGCCCGCGGTAAACCCAAAGTGACCTACTCGCTCAAGCTCACCGGCACCTATCAGCCCAAGGGCTACGACCTGCTGAGCGGCGACGACTACACCATGATGCTGAAGGAGGCCTACTTCAACCCCCGCCAGGACGACAACGCCTCCAACCAGAACCGCATCCCCGAAATCAACTATCTCGACGAGACCGGCGGCTTCTCGGAGTGGCGGCAGTATCGCGACAATACCGACTGGCGCGACGCCGTGACACAGTGGGGTCTGCGCCAGAACCACTACGTGACCATCTCGGGTGGCGGTGAGAAAGCCTCGTTCCGCATTGGCGGCGGCTTCGACCATGAGACAGGTACGATGATCGAGCAGAAGCTGAACCGCTTCTCCACCCGTGTGGCCCTCGACTACAACGTGAGCCAGCGCATACGTGTGCAGACCAACTTCGCCCTGACCTATACGAAGAACAAGATGAACAGCGACGACCTGCTGGCCATCGCCCTGAAGAAGATGCCCAACATGAGTATCTACGAGAAGGACCCCGTCACCGGCGAGAACACTTCTACCTATTATAATATGATACAGAGCGGCCCCTACATCGGTTCGAGCGTCTTCGAGCACGACCAGCGCACCTACGTGAACCCCGTGGCTTCGGCCCATCTGGCCAAGAACGAGCGCCGCACCTACGACATGTCGCCCGAATTGGTCATCAACTACCAGCTGCTCGGCCTCGACGAGGACCACTGGCAGCTGAACTGGCGCGGCTCCGTCTATATGAACATCTTCAACCAGTATGACGACTCCTTCTATCCGCAGGAGCTGAAGACCATCAACTGGGAAGACAAGGTGAACACCTCCTATACCGGTTCGTCGAAGAGCGTGTCGTTCAACACGAAGCAGACGCTGACCCTGATTCCCGCCTTTGTCAACAAAGACCACTCGGCCATGGTGATGGGACGCTTCGAACTCACCTCAGGCTCGTCGAGCAGCCAGTCGACCAGCGGCTACGGCCTGCCATCGACCAACGGCACCATCACCAGCCCTTCGGCAGGCGGTCTGATCGACACCCCCGCATCGGGCTATAACCAGTGGCGCTCCATGTACTACACCTTCTCGGCCCACTACGCCTATAAGGGACGTTACATTGCCGATGCCACCGTCCGTATGGATGGTACCACCAAGTTCGGTCCGGGCAACCGCTGGGGCTACTTCCCCTCCGTGTCACTGAAATGGATTATGAGCGACGAGCCTTGGATGCAGTTCCTCAAGCCCGTCCTGTCGACGTTTGCCATTCGTCCGTCATGGGGCCGCGTGGGTAACCAGCCCAACCAGAACTATCTGTACACCTCCAAGTACGGCTCGGCCTCGCGCTATATCGACATGGCAGCCATGAGACCCTTGAACATCCGCCTTACCGACCTGAAATGGCAGAAAGTGTCGAGCTACAACCTCGGTCTTGACATCCACTTCTTCGACGAGCGCCTGAACCTCACTGTCGAGGCATACAACTCGACGACCACCGACATGCTCATGTCCAACTACCGCATTCCTTCAAATGCCGGCTATATGACCGTGCCCTACCACAACAGCGGTAAGATGCGCAACACGGGTTGGGAGTTCCACATCAACACCAACCGTCTGGTGAAGGCAGGCAAGTTCGTGATGGACCTGAACTGTAACTTCGGTAACAACCGCAACGAGATTCTGGAGATGGACGAATACATCCTGAACAACCTGAACTCTACCTACGGCTATGCCAACGCCGAGACGCTGCAGCGTGTGCAGTTGCACAACCCCTTCGGCGCCATCTACGGTTTCAGATACCAGGGTGTCTACCAGTATAACTACAACACCTTCAAGAACGCCGTGGCCGGCATGTCAAAGGAAGAGGTTATCGAATACTACCGCAACTTCCGTGCCGAGGGCAAGACGGCTCCCGTGGCCACCAATGCCGACGGCGACGTGATTGTCGATGCCAACAACGTTCCTCTGCGCATGCGCTACGACTACCGCATCGACGGTACGGGCCACGACGGCAGCTATCCCGGCTTCAACGGTGGCGATGCCATCTACGAGGACATCAACCACGACGGCCAGATTAACGCACTCGACATTACCTATTTAGGCTCGTCGCTGCCTAAGCTCACCGGTGGTTTCGGCTTCTCGTTCACCTATGGCGACTGGCGTCTCTCCACACAGTTCACCTATCGTGTGGGCAACAAGATCATCAACATGGCCCGCCTGCGTGCAGAAGCCATGACTGGCAACGACAACCAGTCGCAGGCCGTGAACTATCGCTGGCGCAAGGAAGGCGACGTCACCTCGATTCCCCGCGCCATGTTCGGCTCGTCGAGCAACTACAACACTCTGATTAGCGACCGCTTCGTTGAGGATGGTACCTACCTGCGCATGAGCTATGCACAGCTGAACTACACCGTGAAGAAGAAGTACCTCACATGGATTGGCCTGAACCGCATATCCTTCTATGCTTCAATCAACAACCCGTTTGTTCTCACGAAGTACTCCGGCGTCGACCCCGACATCTCGGCTGGCGGCTACAGTCCTGCCATCGACAATGCCCAGACACCGCGCTCACGTTCCTACACACTGGGTGTGACTGTCGACTTCTAACGTAGATTGAAAATTGAAGATTGAAAAACTGAAAATTGAAGATCATGAAAAAGAATTATTATAAAATAATCGGTGCAATCTGCGTAGTCAGTGGTTTCACGTCGTGTGCTGACTTCCTTGAAATCAAGCCGCAGAATGAAATCATCCTGGAAGATTTCTGGAATGAAAAAGCCGACGTCGACAACATTGTTGCCGGCTGCTATTCGGCCCTGCAAGGCGATGGCGTACGCCGCCGCATGATGGTGTGGGGCGAGGTGCGCAGCGACAACGTGCAGGCAGGCTCGAATGTTCAGAACGAAGATCTTAATCTCTATAACGTTCTGCGTGAGAACATCAACGCCAAAAACTCTTACACCAATTGGGACGGATTCTATGATGTCATCAACCGCTGCAACACGGTCATCAAGTATGCTCCTGGCGTGGCAGCCATCGACCCGGGCTACACCGAGGGCGACCTGAAGGCTACCATTGCCGAGGTGTCGGCTCTGCGCGACCTCTGCTACTTCTATCTCATCCGCACATTCCGCAACGTGCCCTACTCTACTGAAGCTTTCACCGACGACAACCAGAAGATGGACTTGCCGGCAACACCTTTCGAGACCGTGCTCGACAGTCTGATTTCCGACTTGGAGCGGGTGAAGGGCGATGCTGTGAGCCGCTATCCTGAAAACAAGCCCCGCTACCAGACAGGACGCATCACCCGCAATGCCATCTATGCCATGCTTTGCGAGATGTATCTCTGGAAGAAGGACTACGACAACTGCATCAAGTATGCCGAAATGGTAACCAAGGAGTTGAAAGACATGGAGGAGGAAAATCGTAGCAAGAGCTCCAGGTTCAACAGCCAATCGACGATTGAGGCTCGTCTCAACGGCTTCCCACTTGAAAACGATGCCATCACGGGCAACTATTTCGGCGATGCATACGAGGCCATTTTTGTCAAAGGAGCCAGCAAGGAGACCATCTTCGAGCTGAACTACGACAACAGCCCCTCGACATCAGGCATGCTTTCCAATTCGGCAGTTCAGGCCATGTTTGGCAGTTCTTCTACTTCGGGATTCCTGAAACCGTCTACACTTGTCATGGAAGATATTACCTCGACGACAAACCGTACCATTTTCGAAGATGCAAACAAGATGATTGACTCCCGCCTTTACAGCAATTGCAGTACCGATGACGAGCAGGTAGTAAAGATGGCGGTAAGGTCATTGACTATAGATGCCACCAACACCAGCAGTCCGAAAATGAGTGGCTCATTGTATGCCAAGGACAACAATTCGAGCCAGTGGATTATCTACCGTCTGCCTGACATCATGCTGTTAGAGGCTGAAGCTCTCTGTCAGCAAATGATTGAGGGTAGCGACTCGGCTGTCATTGAGACCAACAAGCCCTTGCTCGAAAAGGCTTTCCGCCTCGTCAACGCCATCAACAAGCGCTCCATCTGCAAGGCTATCCTGACCGATGCCGACACGCTGAAGCCCGGCAATTACAACACCAAGAGCTTGATGGAGGGTCTGGTGATGCGTGAACGCCAGCGCGAACTGATGTTCGAAGGCAAGCGCTACTACGATCTCGTCCGCTATTCACTTCGCGACGGAAATACCAGCACCATCATTAACGCAGTTACCAACCGCGATGATGTGAACAAGTCGTATGTGCCGAACTTCTTCAAGAAAATGGATGCCATCTTCTGGCCCTATAACAATGAAGAAATGAAAGTGAACTCTAACTTGGAGCCCAACCCAGCCTTCGGCAGTGGTGAAAGTACCAGTATGGAGAAAGCCAAGTAGGATTAGAAATTGAAGATTGAAAATTGAAAATTGGAGATTTAAGACTATGAATATTAAGAATAACATACGAGTAGCATTGATGGCCCTGGCTGCCCTGATGGCCACAGAACCGCTGACCAGTTGCTCTGACGAGCCCGACAGCGAGAACTTCTACACGTTTACGGGCGAGATGATGAGCGACTACCTGAAGAACCGAGATGAGTTCAGTGAGTTTGCAAAGATTGTGGAACGTGCCAATCTGATGGATTTACTGTCCACCTACGGCCAGTACACCTGCTTCGCACCGTCGAACGAGGCTGTTGACAGCTTCCTGCTGAGTCGTGGACTGACATCTGTCGACGAGCTTAGTGATCCCGACTGCGACACCATCGCACGTACACACTTGATTGCCAACCTCTACAGTACCTATGAGATGAGCGTCGACCGTATTCCCACACCCAACATGCTGGGCCGCTATCTGGCCACATCGCAGGGCGTCGACAACGACAGCAATGCCGTCGTGTATATCGAGGGATTGGCACATATCATTTTCGAGAAAGTGATGGAGAATGGCAACATCATCCACCAGAACGACTCTGTCGAGAACGGCATTGTGCAGCCCGTCAATATGGTCATCGAGAAATCGAACAGCTATGTGAATGACATCCTGCGCGACAACAAGAACATCAGCATCTTCTACGAAGCACTTGTAAAAACAGGTGTGAGGGAGCAGATTGCGCTTGTGGAGGATCCCGACTACAACAAGAACGACTATCCCAAGTACTACTACAAGTCGCACACGTGGAACGAAGTGGGCTGGGTGCCCGACACCAAGAAGTATGGATTTACGGCCTTCGTCGAACCAGACTCTATCTATCGGAAGATTTTCAGTGAAGGCTATCACGATGGTGAGCTTAGCATCACGGATATCGATACCACTAAGGGCGAGCTTTATGCCATGTATGACCTGGCTTGCAAGATTTACGACCCTGTTTACCCGGACGACGCAAACAAGCCAGAGCACAGCTTTGACAGTCTGACTTGCGATGTCAACCCATTGAAGCGATTCGTGCAGTATCATATCATGACCCGCTACGTGGCAGGCACCAGTGACTTGTCGGCTCTGATAACCGATGAAATGAAAGAGCCTTTTGGTCAAGACTCTAAGCTTATCAACCCAATTGAATGGTTCCAGACGCTACTGCCTCACACCATGCTCAAGGTTGAGATGCTCACTATGAATAAGAACGAGCAGGGCCAGGACTGTCGTGGTGATGATGCCGCCTACGTAGGCCGTCATTTCATCAACCGCCGCTATGCCGCACCTGAATACATTTTCCGCGGCTCGCTGGTCGACAACACGATTGAAACCGAAAACATCCACGATGCGCTCAACGGTCACTACTTCTACGTCGACAACCTCGTGGTGTTCAGCAAGAGTGTGCAGGATAAGGTGCAGAACATGCGTATCCGCATGGACTTCTCGACCATATTCCCTGAGGTGATGACCCAAGGCATCCGTCAGAAAGGCAATTATAAGGTCGACGACTCCAATACAACTCCTGATGACTCCAATGAACCGAAGAACGGTAAGAACTATTACTTCCCGCTGGGCTATCTCGACGGTGTCACCTTCACCAACTGCTATGTGGTGATGCGCCGTCCTCATAGTGGCTTCTGGTCATGGCAGGGCGACGAGTGGAACCTCTTCGGCGACTATGACTTCACCTTCCGCATCCCACCCGTGCCCAAGTCGGGTAACTATCAGCTGCGTCTGGGCTTCTGCGCCATCGAGACCCGTGGCGTGATGCAGGCCTACTTCGACGGCATTCCGCAGGGTATCCCCTTGGACATGATGAAATATCTGGATTCAGAACTCTATCTGGGTGACCGTTTCGAATTTGACGAGACACTTGCAAAGTACAATGCCCATGATGATGAGGAGAAAGCTGAGGAGCAGAAACTGCTGAGAAACCTGAGTGCCTATCGTGACGGGCGCAGCCAGTACCATTTCGCTCCGGGTTCTAAGACAAAGGACTATTTCTTGGGTAACAACCGCACCTATCGCCGAATTCTCTATCAGGGCTACATCGATGCCACAAAAGACCACTACGTGCGGTTCCGTGTGGCTTCCGACGGTAAGCAAGGAAACAACAACGAGTTCATGCTTGACTTCTTCGAGATGGTTCCAAGCAGCGTCTACGCTATCGATGCAGATGGAGCTATGGAAGACGATCTGTAAGCAGTTTTATAGTTAACAGTTAATAGTTTATAGTTATGATTAGCAAGATAAACAAATATATCAGTGTGGGATTGATGGTCTGCGGTGTTGCCGCAGCCATCACCGCCTGCACCGATAAATGGGACGAACACTACAACTCCCTCGGCTCTGGCGAAGTGCATGAAGGTACGCTATGGCAGGCCATCAAGGCCGACAAGAACCTGAGCAACTTTGCCCTGGTGATTGAATCCTGCGACTTTGCCAAGTCGCTCAACGGCAGCCAGATGTTCACCGTCTTTGCACCCACTAATGACAGTTTCACCGAGACTGAGGCCAAGGCGCTCATTGCCGACTATAAGACACAGCAGAATGCCGGGGTCACTGAAGACGACAACACCGTCTACAAGGAGTTCATCCAGAACCATGTAGCCCTCTACAACTACTCCGTCAGCGAGAACACCAACGACTCCATCGTCCTGATGAACGGTAAGTATGCCGTTCTGAAGAGCGACAACATCGACGGTGTGTCCTTCCAGACCAAGAACCAGCTCTATAGCAATGGCGTTCTGTTCGTTGTGAAGAACAAAGTGTCGTACATGACAAACGTGTTCGAGTATCTCCGCAAGGATGCCGAACTCGACTCCCTGCGCAAATTCCTCTATTCGGGCGACCTCCTGCTCAGCGGGCGCACCTATCCCCGATTCTACTACAAGGAGTTCCAGCCCACGCTCAGCGTAGCTGGCAGTATCGTGAACGGTAAGACGCAGTATCTCGACTCGGTGTTCAGACAGGAAAACGAGCTCTTCGACTATCTTGGCATCCTGAACAGCGAGGACAGTAGCTACACGATGGTGGCACCCACCAACGAGCTGTGGGACAGCCTGCAGGCCGAATATAGTTCCTACTTCAACTATCCCAGCCGAGTGAGCAAGCGCGACTCGATGATCTACACCAACACGGGACTGGCCATCTTGCGCGGTACCACCTTCAGCTCGACCTTCAACAGCGAAGAGGCCCTGCAGGACTCGGCCCTGTCGGTCAACGCCTTGAAGAACTACACCTATCGCGTGGCCGCGTGGGGCCTGCCCTTCGAGTACTACCAGTACTACATGCCGAAAGGCGCCAAGGGCGTACTCAACCAGAATGCCTCCGACATCGTTAGTTGCAGCAACGGTAAGATTCAGAAAGCCAGGAAGGACACATGGAACATCAACAAGCTGAACACCTTCAACCAGTACATCATTGTCGAGGCTGAAGGCCGCAACGCCATCAAGGACATGAGAAAGGTGAAGGAGAAAGACGACTCCGTAGCCACCGTCACTCCTGTCACCCGCTATGTCACCAGCGACATCAAGAACTACTACGGCAAGGTATGGAGCAACTCATTTGTCGAGTTCGAGCCCAACAAGACATCGGTCGACCACTGGGTGACATTCCGCCTGCCCAACGTGCTCTCTAACGTAGGCTACGACATCTATCTGGTCACCGTTCCCGCACTGGCCAACGACAGCAATGCCACCACACAGGCACGTCTGCCGGTGAAGCTGAAGTGCAGCATCTTCTGCCCCGATAGTGGTAGTGAGGAAATCATAGACCCTGAAACCGGCAAGGCCAAAGAGTTCGTCACCCGCGTCGACACGATCGACTATCTGCTTTTGGCCGAGGACTACAAGTTCGGACACAGCACATACGACCTGGACGACGAGAAGATGCAGGCCACGCTCACTGTAGAGACGAAGGTTACCAACCGACAGAACAACAACCAGTACCAGCGCACCATGCGCATAGACTGCATCCTGCTTGTGCCCCATGGCCAGTTCCATGTGGTCGATGCCCTGCCTTCGAATCCGAGTATAGACACGAGGTATGCGGGTCAGCCAGGCTTGATTATGCTCCCCCACGGAGGTTTCTACGACCCCACCAACCAGACATTCTACAATGACCGACCCTTTAAGTGGTGGTATATGCTACGTTAATGTTCCACATAAATAAAGAAAGAACGATATGAAACGATATATCTTATTCGGATTTTCGCTGCTAATGGCCTTCCCCTTGAGCGTGTCTGCACAAGACGATGAGACCGACGAGCTGGAGACCACCCAGACCAAACGCACTTTCACAGTGAAGAAGAAGCAGTACGAGACACGCACCATCAAGGGTGTCGTGGTCGATGCCGCTACCCAACAGCCCATCCCCGGTGCCATTGTCCGTGCCGCCGAGATCGACGGCTACAGTGTGCTCACTGAGGACAACGGCACCTACGAGCTGAAAGTGCCCGTCTTTACCTCGGCAATCTTTGTCAGCTCGCCCGACCACAACCCCGTGCGCATCGGTCTTGTCAATGCCGTCAATCAGCATGAGGCCCGCCTCTATTCCAAGACGTTCAATGCCGAGTACGACCAGCAAACCAACAACCGCGGCGATGTCTCGGCCACCAACTTCAAGTACACCAGTGCCATCAACATCAAGGACGAGGTGCAGAAGCAAATGGGAGGCCAGGTGCGCACCATCTCGCGCAACGGTACGCCGGGCGTGGGCAGCGTCATGTTCATGCAGGGTCTGAACTCGCTGAACGTCAACGCCCAGCCGTTGATTGTCATCGACGATGTCATCATCGACCAGCAGTATGGCCGCACCCTGCTGCACGACGGTTTCTACAACGACATTCTCACCAACCTGAACCCCTCCGACATTGAGAAGGTGACGGTGGTGCGCAACGGTACCGCCCTCTATGGTGCCAAGGGTGCCAATGGCGTGATTCTCATACAGACGCGCCGCAACAAGTCGATGGCCACCCGCATCACGGCCAACATCTCGGCTGGCGTGGTGACAGAACCGAAGTACCTGTCGGTGATGGATGCCGCCCAGTATCGCAGCTATGCTTCTGAGATGCTGAAGACCACCAACACCACGATTCGCAAGTTCAAGTTCCTCACCGAGGATCCCACCTATTATTATTATGACCAGTATCATCAGAACACCGACTGGAAGGAGCAGGTCTACCGCACGGCCATGACGCAGAACTATGGTATCAACGTCGAGGGTGGTGACGATGTGGCCAACTACAACCTCTCGGTGGGCTACATGACGGCAAAGAGCCCGTTGAAGTATAACGACATGGACCGTCTGAACGTGCGCTTCAACACCGACATCTCGCTCTCCCGCAACCTCGACGTGCGCTTCGACGCCTCGTTTGCCAACCAGACGCGAAACATTCGCGACGACGGTGCTCCTGAGAGCTATGACGAGGGAACGCCCACATCGCCGGCCTTCCTGGCCTACGTGAAGAGCCCCTTCATGAGCCCCTACAGCTATGGTCACGACGAAACGGGCAAGGGCCGCTTCTCCGACGTACACTTCGACATCGACGAGGAGTCCTATCTGAGCGAGGCCTTGGCCAACTACAGCAGCTACAACTGGCAGTTAGGCAACCCCGCCGCCATCAACGAGTATGCCGAGGCAGCCAACAAGAACCGCTTCGAGAACTCGATGCTCAACCTGACCATCACCCCGAAGTATTCGTTCTCGCCCAACCTCTTCATCAGCGAGCACTTCAGCTACAACTTAGTGAACACCAACGAGAAGTACTACATCCCCATCAACGGTACGCCTCAATACTACGTCACCTCGCTCGGCGGCTATCGCGAGAATGAGGTACGCTCGCTCGCATCGAAGCAGAACTCTGTGATGAGCGACACCCGCGTAGACTTCCACGACCGCTTCGGTGCCCACTTCCTGCATGCCTTCCTTGGTGCCCGCATCAACTGGGAGAGCTTCACCACCGCTTCGCAGGTGGGCTACAACACCGGTAGCGACAAGACACCGTTCATGAGCGGTTCGCTGAAGGACAAGGACGTGGTAGGCATCAACGAGAACTGGAACTCTATGTCGTGGTATCTGCAAGCCGAATACAACTTCAAGAGCCGCTACTACCTGCAGGCCAACCTCACGCTCGACGGTTCGTCGCGCTTCGGCACCGATGCCGACGGCCTGAGAATGTTCAACGCGCCATGGGCCGTGTTCCCCGGTGTGCAGGCATCATGGGTCATCAGCAACGAGCCGTGGATGGCCGCCGTGAAGCCCGTCAGCTACCTGCGCCTCTCGGCCGGCTACGATGTCAGCGGCAACGACGACATCGACTACTACGCCTCGCGCTCCTACTTCCGTGCCTCGCAGTTCCTCCATGCCATCTCGGGCATTGCCTTCGAGGGCATTGGCAACACGAACATACAGTGGGAGACCACCAAGCGCATGAACGTGGGCTTAGAGACCAGCCTGCTTAACAACCGCGTGAGCCTGGGCTTCAACGCCTTCAGTTCGAAGACCAACAACCTGCTGGCCATGCAGACGCTGGGCTTCCTCAGTGGTCTGGAGAAGAACTGGTCGAACGGCGGCAAGCTCGAAAACAAGGGCTTCGACGTAAGCCTCAACCTGAAGCTGCTTGCCCTGAAAGACTTCCAGTGGCAGGTGGGCGGAAGCATGGGCCACTACAAGAACAAGATTACCGAGCTGCCCGACGCCGCTAACTATCTCGACAACGAGCTCTATGGTGCCACCATCCGCACACAGGTGGGCGGTGTGGCCAATGCCTTCTACGGCTACAAGGCCCTCGGCGTGTTCAAGTCGACCGAGGAAGCCATGGCTGCCGGCACTACCGATCCGAAGGGCCTCTACTTCCTCGACGACAACGGCATCGACCGTCACTATTTCGAGGCTGGCGACATGCACTTTGCCGACCTGAACAACGACGGCCAGATAACCGATGCCGACCGCACCATCATTGGCGATCCGAACCCCGACCTCTATGGCAACATCTTCACCACCCTTGCATGGAAGAACCTGCGTCTCGACGTGTGCTTCAACTACTCCTTGGGCAACGATGTCTACAACTACATGCGCGCCCAGCTTGAGGGAGGTTCGCGCTTCATGAACCAGAGCACCGCACTGGTGCGCCGCTGGCAGGTAGAAGGACAGACGACCGACATTCCGCGCATCACGTTCCAAGACCCCATGGGCAACTCGCGCTTCAGCGACCGCTGGATTGAGGATGGCAGCTATCTGCGCCTGAAGACCGTCACACTGTCCTACGACCTTCCGCTGAAATCGGAATACATTCAGGGTCTGCAGTTCTGGGTACAGGGCAACAACCTGCTCACCTTCACCAAGTATCTGGGCACCGATCCTGAGTTCACCATGACCTCGAGCGTCATCGGCCAGGGCATCGACCTGGGACGTCTGGGCCAGAGCCGCAGCATCGTGGCCGGTGTGAAGATTAACCTGTAAGCGAAAATTGAAAGATTGAAAAATTCAAAAATTAAAAAGAATTACCATTATGAGACGTTTGACTATTTTAATATTTTCATTTTTTAATGTTTTAATTTTCACGACCTCCTGCGAAGACTTCTTCAAGCAGGAGTCCGACGACGTGCTCTATGCCGACAAGGAGCACCTGAACAATGCCGTTGACACCATCTACAGCGTTACCGGCATACTCAACAAGCTTCAGGTCCTTGCCGACCGCACCATCCTTCTTGGCGAGGTGCGCGGCGACCTGGTCGACCTCACCTCGGTTGCCAGCAACGACCTGCGCGAGCTGGCCAACTTCAGCGTGAGCGACGACAACAAGTATAACACGCCGAGCGACTACTATGCCGTCATCAACAACTGTAACTACTTTATTGCCCATGCCGATACCTCGCTGAAGAGCAACCGCAACGAGGACATCTTCATGAAAGAGTATTGCGCCGTGAAGGCCATCCGCGCCTGGACCTACCTGCAGTTGGCACTGAACTACGGCCGTGTGCCGTTCTTCACCGAGCCGTTGCTCACGAAGGAGGCCGCCGAGGCTGCCGAGAAGGGCACACAGGCCGACCTGCAGACCGTCTGCGACTACTTCATCAACGACCTGTCGGCACTGCCCGAACGCTACAATGTCGAGTTCCCCGGCTACCGTACCATCCGCAACACCGAGTCGGCACTGTTCTGGTTCCCGCTGAGCATCATGCGCGGCGAACTCTATCTGTGGCGGGCTTGCGTCACCAAGAACAAGGAAGACTACAAGCAGGCTGCGCTCAACTACTATAAGTACATCAGCGAGCGCAACGGCGAGAACTCGGCCTACCCCACGGGAGTAACCTATTACATGTGGACCCCCGGCTCGTCGACCTGGTTGTCGACCACGGGCATGATTTCCGGCAGTTTCTTCGGTACGACCGAAAGCAAGACGGCAAACGGCGAACTCATCACCATGATTCCCGGCGACTCTATCCGTGCCGAGGGCAACTACAGCGAGCTGCGCAACATCTTCGTTTCGCGTGAAGAGAACGACTACAAGGTGTCGGCCACACCTTCAGCACGACTGTTCGAAATCTCGGCATCACAGGTGAACTGCTGCCTCTCTGCCAACGGGCAGAGCGTCATCTACGCTCCGGCAGGCCTCGACCAGAACCGCTCTGGCGACCTGCGCCTGGCTTACTATTATAGTGAGCGCGACCGCGTAGACCACATTACAAACGAGCGCTACAAGGACCAGGACATCGACAAGTTCAGCTCGCGCAACGTCCACATCTGGCGTCGCATGATGGTCTACATGCACATGGCCGAAGCCCTCAACATGGCAGGCTATCCGCACATGGCATTCAAGATTCTCTCCGAGGGTCTTACCACCAAGCTCATCAACAACGAGGTCATGCCCTACTATCACTATCGCGACACGCTGGGCAACACCACGACGCTTGCCGACTCGCTGTTCCTGGCACAGTTCGACTTCCCCGACACGCGCTATGGCATCGTGACTGCCGACGACATCGTAGACAACCTGACGGCGACCCACAACATGCTGGGCATCCACAGCCGTGGCTGCGGCTATACGCCCATGAACGAATACTACGTCATGCCTAACGACACGGTAGAGACCGACGATACCAAGCGCGCACAGCTCATTGAAGAGCACAAGGTGTTTGTCGACAGCCTCCTGCTGAACGAGTCGGCCCTGGAGTTTGCCTTCGAGGGCATGCGCTTCTACGACATCATGCGCTATGCCCTGCGCCAGCAGAACCCCGGTGCCACCATGCAGAAAATCGTAGGTGCCCGCAAGGGCTTGGGCAAGAATGCCGAAATCACCACTTCGCTCACCGACCAGCGCAACTGGTACATGAAGTGGAACGGAAAGATAGGCTTCATAGGCGAGTAAGCCGCCCTCTATTCTTCTGAAACAGCACAGGGGCGTGATTTTTCTTCACGCCCCTGTCCTTTTACCTCGCAATTCAGCATCGATTGCCTCACAATCCAGTATGAATTACCCCCATAATTCAGCCCCCATAATTCAGTATTAATTATGCCATAATTCAGTATTAATTACGCTGTAATTCAGCATGAACTACGAGCCAATTCAGCACGAATTGCAAGGAGGTTCAGGAGTTGTCACAAAAAACTCACGTAGAAACCATGTTAGAAAGCCATTATTACAAAGGTCTCGTCGAGGCCGGATGCGACGAGGCCGGGCGTGGCTGCTTGGCCGGGGCCGTCTATGCCGCTGCCGTCATTCTGCCAGATGACTACCAAAACCCACTGCTCAACGACTCGAAGCAACTCACCGAGCACCGCCGCTATCAGCTGCGCACCGAGATAGAGCACGATGCCATAGCATGGGCTGTGGGCGTGGTCGAACCCTCGGAAATCGACGAGATCAACATTCTCAACGCCTCGTTCCTCGCCATGCACCGCGCCCTCGACCAGCTACAGGTGCGCCCGCAGGCAGTCATCGTCGACGGCAACCGCTTCCGTCCCTACCAGTCTTTGCCCCACACTTGCATCGTGAAGGGCGACGGCAAGTATCTGGCCATTGCGGCGGCATCGATACTCGCCAAGACCTATCGCGACGACTACATGCTGCGCTTGGCCGAGGAATATCCGCAGTACGACTGGGCCTCTAACAAGGGCTACCCCACCCCACGCCATCGCGAGGCCATCCGCCAGCACGGCATCACCCCCTATCACCGCCGCAGCTACAATCTGCTGGGCGACGGCCAGCTGTCGTTGCCGTTCGAGTTCTAAGCATCCGTACGGCTATTTCACCGTTTTCAATAGTAGGTCACGCTGAAACCGTTCCACCGCCTGTCTGATGCTCCACAGCCCAAACTGTGATGGGTCTAATTCCTCGCGTGGAATCCAAAGCAGCTCGGCGGCATCGTCGGCAGCATGTGGCTCGGCATCCTGTTCCACCTGGCACAAGAAGAAGGCATCGAGCGTGTGGATAGTCATGCCCGAATACTCATAGAGATTGGGAATGGTGAAAAGATACTGGGGAGTGGCGAGGCAGAGGCCCGTCTCTTCTCGTATCTCGCGCAGCATGCCCTGCTCCATGTCCTCGTCCATATCCACAAAGCCGCCCACCAAGTCGAGCGTACCCTTTGCCGGCTCCTGCGCCCGTCGCGCCACCAAGAGACAGCCGTCGGGGCGCACGATAAAGGCCGCCGTGGCACTCGAAGGGTTGGCATAATAGGTGAAACCGCAATCCTCACAATGCTTGCTCTTCACGTTGTTCACCACAAAACGGCGACTGCCGCATGCGGGGCAATACAGGAATTTGTCTAATGGGTGCATCGTATTTTTCTTGTCGTATAGGGTAATTGTCACTGCAAAGATAACCATTTTACCGCAATTACCCAAATTATAGTTCACAATAATGAGTAGATTCTCGATTATTTTGATTATCTTTGCACCCATAAAAAACAACTACCGTTATGAAACGCTTTCTTATCTTCCTAATGACGACTATGAGTACCGTAATCATTTCCGCCCAGAAAACCATCGACCTGTGGCCAGAACAACCGGCAGTAAAGAGCAGCGATGCCGCCGACAAGGCCGAGCTCACCGTGTTTCTGCCCAAAGAAAACAGGGCCACGGGACGGGCAGTGGTCATCTGTCCGGGCGGTGGCTACAGCCATCTGGCCATGCAGCACGAGGGCACCGACTGGGCACCTTTCTTCAACCAGCAGGGCATAGCCGTCGTAGTACTGAAATATCGCATGCCCCACGGCAACCACAAAGTGCCCGTGAGCGATGCCGAAGAGGCCATCCGCGTGGTGCGGCGCAATGCCGCGGCCTGGCATGTTGACCCCAACCAGGTGGGCATCATGGGCTCGTCGGCCGGCGGCCATTTAGCATCGACAGTGGCCACGCAAGCCAAGGACGACGCGAAGCCCAACTTCCAGATTCTGTTCTACCCCGTCATCACGATGGATCCCAGCTTCACCCATCGCGGCTCGATGGTCAACTTCCTCGGCGAGAAGCCCTCGAAGAAAGCCATCCAGCAGTTCAGCAGCGACCAGCAGGTGTCCCGCGTAACGCCTCGTGCCTTCATCGCCCTGAGCGACGACGACCACGCCGTGCTGCCCATGAACGGTGCCAACTACTACGTAGAGTGCTATCGCCACGACGTGCCAGCCTCGCTCCACATCTATCCCACCGGCGGTCATGGCTGGGGCTACCGCGCCTCGTTCGACTATCACCTCGAAATGCTCCACGAACTGAAAGCCTGGCTCGCCAGTTTCTAATCCCATAAGAGCATACCTACCGACAGGAAGAGGACGTGTCACTGATACTTTCCTGACATCTTCGGCAGTCTTATATGTGGCTACGCCCATCGGATTCTCAGATACTGATTGCCAACGAACGTAAAATCACGTCCAAAATTCATGATGTATTTCATGGCAAAAGGTTTACCTGTTACCTTTAAATATCATCCTCTACATAATTAGCCAATCGTGCTTTTGCCGCTGCTAAAGACTTTTGGATTTGGTGTTGCAGCACCTCACGAGGAGGTAACTCTGTCATATATTGAGCAACCTTAATACCAGCCTTGTCGAGTTGCAGCAGCTCTATCTGTTCCTCGCTGCCCTCTGTACAAAGGAGCAATCCCAATGGTGATTCTTCGCCAGGTTCCACTTCGTTCTGCTCCAACCAACGCAGATAGAGTTCCATCTGCCCCTTGTACTCAGCCTTAAAACGCCCCAGTTTCAGGTCAATTGCAATCAGACGGTGCAAGCGGCGATGATAGAATAGGAGGTCAAGTTTGAAGTCTTCACCGTCGATAATCATCCGCTTCTGTCGCGCCACGAAACTGAATCCGTTACCCAGTTCTATAATGAACTGCTCCAAGTGTGCCACCAGACAGTCCTCCAGAGTTTTTTCACTATACATGCCTTTCAGTCCTGCAAATTCAAGAAAATACGGACTTTTGAATACCAAATCTGGCGACATTACATCGTCATCACGTAATGAGGCAAGCTCTTTCTTAATGAACTCATCAGGCTTGCCACTAATAGCCGTGCGTTCAAAAAGCATACCGTCTATTTCTTTGCGAAGCCTGTCGCGCCCCCATCTTCCAGATGCAGCCATTGTAATATAAAAATCTCTTTGAAGGGAGTCTTTTAATGGAAGTACCTCTATAAAATGAGACCAGAACAATTTTCGCGCCAGTTGCGCGACAATTTGCTCTTCTGGGAACAGAGTCGCAAATTGCATCATTCGTCTGATATTCCGAGGCTCAAACCCCTTCTTACCATACTCATACTGTAATTGTGTCGCAACCTGCGACACAATTTTCATTCCGTACTCAGCCCGTTTATTTCCAAGTACGTCGCGATTGATACGCTCGCCAATATGCCAATACATCATGGTCTGTTCATAATTGGCTGTAGCTGCCACATGACCACGAGCTTGTTCGATGATCCGACGCAAATCCTGCATCAAAGATTTTGTTTCGAATTGCGAAACAATTTGACCGCTTAAATCAACTCACCCATTATTTCCTTTTATCTATAACCTCCATAACTTGCAAAAGCTACGAGGCAAGTAAAACTGTCATATATCTTGGATTCGAATTGTTTGATTAATACTTTCCCAACAGAGGAATCCTCCTCAATATTGTAACCTTGTCCGATGATAATTGTTTCCATATTTGAATTATTTTGTTGTTCCAATTCGACTTACCTACCAACTACTTTGCAGAACTAACTCATTCAAGCCAACATCAAGTTGTCTGGCTATCTTGATATACGTTTCCATTGTAGGCTGGCAAACGTTGGTACACCATTTTGAAACCGTTTAGGGGCATAACCCACTTGTTCGGCCAACCACCTATTGGTTCGTTGTTAATGGTACAAAGTTACTCATTTTTATCCAAACAGAGCACATTATGTCAAGATATTTAGCAAATAATCACATTTCATTTTCGTTACCTGACAACGGAAATTAGGTTAATAAATGAGAAAAAGTGGGCTATGTCAATGCTTTTTTGTACTTTTGCACCCGAATTTCAGAAAAGGAGATTGCAAAAAGACAAAAAGGAGATTGCAAAAAGACAAAAAGGAGATTGCAAAAAGACGTATGAACAAGAAACAAATAGCTATTCTTGGCTCTACAGGAAGCATCGGAACGCAGGCCCTCGAAGTCATCGATGAGCACTCAGACCTCTACGAGGTTTATTGTCTCACCGCCAATAACAAGGTCGAGCTGCTGGCCGAGCAGGCCCATCGGTTCAGTCCTGCCGCCATCGTCATTGCCAACGAGGCGCGCTACGACGAGCTGAAGGCCCTCATGCACGACCGCCCCGACATCAAGGTGTATGCCGGTGCCCGCGCCCTCGACGAGATTGTAGAGGCCGACCCCATCGACATGGTGCTCACCGCCATGGTGGGCTTTGCCGGCCTCACGCCCACCATCCATGCCATCAAGGCCCATAAGACCATCTGTCTGGCCAACAAGGAGACGCTCGTCGTGGCAGGCGAGCTTATCTGCCGGCTGTCGCAGGAATACCGGGCCAGCATCCTGCCTGTAGACAGCGAGCACTCGGCCATCTTCCAGTCGTTGGTGGGCGAAGACCAGAATGAGATCGACAAGATTCTGCTCACCGCTTCGGGCGGTCCCTTCCGCACGAAGACGATGGAAGAGATTGCCCGTGTGACGAAGGCCGACGCCCTGCGCCATCCCACGTGGGACATGGGTGCAAAGATTACCATCGACTCGGCCTCGATGATGAACAAGGGCTTCGAGGTCATCGAGGCCAAGTGGCTCTTCGGCGTCGAGGCATCGCAGATACAGGTGCTCGTCCACCCGCAAAGCATCGTCCACAGTGCCGTTCAGTTCCAGGACGGCTCGGTGAAGGCCCAGCTGGGCGTACCCGACATGCGCCTGCCCATCCAGTATGCCTTCTCCTTCCCCCAGCGCTTGCCGCTCTCAGGCGAGCGTCTCGACCTGTTCAAGGCGCAGAAGCTGGAGTTCTTCGAGCCCGACCTGCAGAAGTTCCGCTGTCTGGCTATGGCCTACGAGGCCCTCGGCCGTGGCGGCAACATGCCCTGTATCGTGAATGCGGCCAACGAGATAGTGAACCGCGCCTTCCTCGAAGACCGCTGCAGCTTCCTGCAGATGGGCGACATCATTGCCGAGACCATGCAGCGCGCCACCTTCATCAAGACGCCGACGCTCGACGACTATATGCAGACCGATGCCGAGGCGCGGCGCATTGCCACGGAACTTCTCCGCCCCCTTTAACGACAACGAATCATTCTATATTTTTTCCACAACGGATTAAACGGATTTTTTCTATAATTAAAAATGGATATTATTCTTATTAAAGTATTGCAGTTCGTTCTCGCCATCTCGCTTCTGGTGCTCCTGCACGAGGGTGGCCACTTCTTCTTCTCCAAGCTCTTCGGCGTAAGAGTAGAGAAGTTCTATTTGTTCTTCGACCTGGGCATAGGCAAATGGAGCGGCAAGCTGCTGAGCCACAAGCCCAAGAACAGCGACACAGAGTATGGCGTGGGCTGGCTGCCACTGGGCGGCTACTGCAAGATTGCCGGCATGATCGACGAGAGCTTCGACACCGAGCAGATGAAACAGCCCGAACAGCCGTGGGAGTTCCGCTCGAAGCCATCGTGGCAACGACTGCTCATCATGATAGGCGGTGTGCTAGTCAATTTCCTGCTCGCCCTGTTCATCTACTCCATGATTCTCTTTACCTGGGGCGAAAGCTACGTTCCCGTAGGCGAGATGACCATGAAGTTTAACGATGAGGCCAAGGAGCTGGGCTTCAACGATGGTGACATTCTGGTGGCTGCCGACGGCAAGCTGTTTCGCGAGTTTGGTGCCGACCTTTACCGCCAGCTGTCTGAAGCCCACGACGTAGAGATAGTGCGCAACGGTCAGCATGAGCACCTGTCGCTACCCGGCGAGCTCAACCTGTTGGGCATGCTGAAGAGCGACCCGCAGTTTGTGCGTCCGCTGCTTCCCAACAGAATCGACAGTGTGCTGCCCGGTTCGCCTGCCGACCAGGCTGGTTTAGAGAGCGGCTACAAGATTCTGGCCATCAACGGCCATGAAGTCGACTCGCACAACACCTTCCTCTACGAATTAGGCCGGCTGCAAGACCAGATGACGGCTGCACAAACCCACGACGACAGCCTGAAGGTCAGAACCGTCATGCTAACCTACTACGGCTGGCAGCGCGACACGCTCGTCAATGACGCTGCCACCGCCAATGCCGACAGCACGTTCATGCCGATGGCCACGATACAATCACGGATGGGAACATTTACCAAGCAAATCGTGCTCACCGAAGACCTGAAGCTTGGCATTATGCCCGTGATGCTCACCGATCTCTACAAGCCCGTGACCATCAAGTACGGCTTCTTCGAGAGCTTCCCCGCCGGCATTGCCTATGGCTGGAACGTGCTCTCCGGCTACGTGAGCGACCTGAAGTATGTCTTCACCTCCGAGGGGGCTAAGTCGCTCGGTGGCTTCGGCACCATAGGCAATCTCTTCCCACCCGTATGGGACTGGCACATGTTCTGGCTCATGACCGCTTTCCTCAGCATCATCCTCGCCTTCATGAACATCCTGCCCATACCCGCCCTCGATGGCGGCCACGTGCTGTTCCTCGTCTACGAGATGATTACGGGTCGCAAGCCCTCTGACACGTTCATGGTTCGCGCCGAATATGTGGGCTTCGGCATCGTTATCCTGCTCATGGTCGTGGCCAACCTCAACGACATCCTACGCTGGTTGGGCTACATGTAGTGCCAACTGTAGTTTCACCCCTTCCACCTGCATAATCATGCACTTTGGGGCTTGACGGAAACAGGTCTGAAATTCATGCTGAATTACGACGCAATTAAGCCTGAATTGTCGCGTAATTCAGCATGAATTGCGTTGTAATTCAGGTTAAATTACAACACATTGTAAATCAAGAAGTTACAAAATCGGGGCAGACTGCTTCTATCGTACCTTCGGCACTCTGTATACCATCGCCCTTCTTACAGGGGTTTTCACCCCTGCCTGTAGTCATATCAGTCCTTCGGACTTTTATCAGTTCCATCTCAAGAAGAAGGCGTAGTGATAAGGCTTGTTGCCGTCGATAGTATATTGAGGCAGTGTGCGCTGCCCCCAAGTATCAATACCACCTACGCCGTGGATGTTGAGGTCGATATTCAGATTGACGAAGCGTCCACGTTGTATTTCATAGGGATGCTTAGCCCCCTCGAGGTCTTCCTCGCCATAGTCCCACGCACGGATGCAAAGGGGCTGAAGACCGATGATGCGGAGAGGTGAGAGGTGAGAGGGAAGAGGTGAGAGTTGGAACCAGCGGACATCGGTGCGACAGCCGTTGTCCTGCGGATGGATATACTCCGTCTCGTATTCAGAGAGCGGCATCTTGTATTGTCCCATGAACGCACTGCGCTTGCGGTCGGGATAGTTCTCCCAAGGGCCACGGCCAAAGTATTCGATATTGGTGAAGTCGGCAGGCAGTCGCATACGCATACCGAACTTAGGAATGAGCGGAATAGACCCACCCCCAGCCCCTCCCTGCGATGGAGGGGAGGTAGGACGATAGTCGGCTTCCACTTTCACCTCGCCTTTTTCAAAGAATTCGTAGGTCAGCGTATAGTCGGCCCCCACGGGGAGGGTACAGTCGACGGTGACGGTGACCGTGTTTTTGTTCTTACTCGTCTTGATGGAGCGGACTGTGCGCTGGGCAGCAGCATCGCGCCATGCACCCAACCGGCGGGCAAAGCCGGCGGCATGCTGGTTGTCGTTCTCGGGCTTCCAAAAGTAAGGCTCTAATGGCGCTTTTAGCATCTCTGCACCATCTACCATCCAACTGGCAAGGGCACCAGTCTTATCAATCGTGATGACGTTGTTACCAGTACTGACGATGATGCCGCCTGGGGTTTCTTTCACCTTCGGAGCAATGCCGTCGTAGTTCCACACACTTTTGAGTCCCCGAGATAGCTGAAACTGCTCGCTGGCCACGGCAAAGCCTTTCTTGGCCCAAGGCTTGTCTTCTTTCAGTCGGGCCGACACGTTCAGGTATTTTTCGAAAGACACTTTGATGGTGTCGTAGGTGATGTCGTACTCGTTAGGATCGGTGAAGCTGTCACGGTTGATGATGCGGATAGTGCCGTCGGCCTCTCTGATAAATTGCAGCGGCTGATATACGTGGCGCACCTCATAGTAGTGGGGATGCGGCTTGCGGTCAGGGTCAACAAGTCCGTTGATACAGAAGGCCCCGTCGTTGGGCTTGTCGCCGAAGTCGCCGCCGTATGCATAATAACCATCCTTCAGAAGTCCCTGGTCCACCCAGTCCCAGATGGCGGCTCCGCAGATGCTGCTGTCGGCATAGATCACGTCCCAGTACTCCTGGAAGTTGCCCATCGAGTTGCCCATGGCGTGGGCATATTCGCGCATGATGAAGGGACGGTCGGTCACTTTCTTGGCTTCCTCACGCAGACGGTCGGGCGACAGATAACCGTCGTCGTAGATGTCACTTTGGCTGCGGTCGGTATCACAGAAAGGCAGGGCTATAGTGTCGAGGGCAACGACGGCCTCGCGCATCGCCTTCATGTTAGGCCCTACCCCACCCTCGTTGCCCAGGCTCCAGAAGATGACGCAGGGGTGGTTCTTGTCACGCTGCACGAGCGAGACGGCACGGTCTACATGGGCGTCCTTCCAGTCGGGGTCCTCCCCCATCTCATGATTGGCATAGCCATAGCCATGCGATTCCTGATTGGCCTCGTCCATCACATAGATGCCCCAGCGGTCGCATAGCTCGTAGAGGTATTCGCGATCGGGGTAGTGCGAAGTGCGCAGGAAGTTGATGTTGGCCTGCTTCATCAGCGCGATGTCCTTTTCGTAGGTGGCATCATCGACGTAGCGGCCCGTCACAGGATGGTGGTCGTGACGGTTCACACCACGCAGCTTCACGTTCTTGCCGTTAATCTTAAAGACCTCGCCCACACACTCCACACGCTTCACGCCCAGGTGGTTGTCGAAGTGCTCGTCGCCCAGGTCAATGCTGAACGGATAGAGGTTAGGCTTCTCGGCCGACCACAGTCGAGGGTTGTCTAAGAGATACGTGAGTCGGACTGTTGTGGTATCTTTTGATTTGAGATTTAAGATTTGAGATTTGAGATTTTTTCCTTCGATGTTAAAACTGACACTCACGTTCTTGGCTTTCTTCCTTCCGGTATTACAGATGGCAATATTGGCGGTCACCGTGGCTTGCGAGAAGTCTGCGTTGGGCACAGCCTCCACCTTGTAGTCGGCTATATGCACCAACGGGCGCACCCACAGCTGCACCTCGCGGAAGATGCCCGAAAGACGCCACATGTCCTGACACTCCAGGTACGAGCCGTCGCTCCAGCGATAGACCTCGACAGCGAGCTTGTTGCGGCCCTCGCGAAGGAACTTTGTCACGTCGAACTCCGCCGGCGACATAGAGTTCTGGCTATAGCCCACCTTCCGACCATTCACCCACACATACATGGCCGAATGGACGCCACCGAAGTGCAGGATGAGATTTTTCGAGAGCATCTCCTTCGTCACGTCAACGAACGTCACATACGAGCCCACGGGGTTGCGATGGTCGTAGGCATACCAGTCCTTCGGCGGCTCGCCCGTCACGCCGGGACGGTCGCGACGGAAGGGATACTGCATGTTCACGTAGATGGGCTTGCCGTAGCCCTGCAACTGCCAGTTGCCAGGCACCTTTATCTTATTCCACTGGCTCACGTCGTAGTTCTCACGATAGAAGTCGGCAGGGCGCGACTCCGGGTCTTTCGACCAATGGAACAGCCACTCTCCGTCAAGGCTTACAATTTCCTGGCACTCCTTCCATTTCGAGGGCAGTTGCAGCGTGGCGTGATACGGCAGTTTGTTGATGCCCAGCACGGCGGGGTTCTCCCAATCGTGAGGTGTTGATATCTGTGCCTGACTGGCTGTCGCTCCCATCAAGGCTATAAGAATGAAGAACTTTCTCATATCTATTTAATCCAAATGAATTTTTATTCTTTCTCCGTTTCTACAGACAATGTAAATGCCACCAGGCAACTGCCGTAGAGCATTGCCGAAAGCACAGCCCCTCAGGACACAACGTCCAGTCAGGTCATAAACACCGTCGGCAATGTCGGACTGTTTGTCAGACGACGAAGTCGGGAGTTGGTCTATACCAGTGTTTTCGCCCAGAACATGCAGAGGACAGAGCATCCACTGGCGATGAGTTGGCGTATCGGTATCGGCCGTGTATTGCCAAGTGCATACGGTGGTACCAGCGTTGCTGTTGGCATTGCTGAGGTCGAAGGCGTAGCTACTGTAGCGAGCAGGCATAATCTTGTAATACGGCAGGTCGATTGCCTCAATGAGGAACTGCTGTTCGCTGGACGTTGCCGTCTGCGCCTTCAGGCTCGACGAGCTGGAAGAGCGGAATGATGTCAGGCGTTGTCCACGTGCATTTTCGAGAATAAAATTGTTGCCCTCTGCAACGAGTTTCCACCGCTGACCGTCCCCATAGGTCGTGTTCTCAATGGTTATCTTTCCGTCTGCCGAGGCGGTTAGTGCGGTGGTCATATTATGACGCGGCACAATGATGTATTCTCCTTCTGCCAGCGTCGTCTGCTCTGCAACTGTACAGCCGACAGGCAGCACGAGGGTAGTAATACTCTGTGCAGGCAACTTGACCAACAACTGGGTGTCGTCCAGCGCGAAATCCTTCACGCTCTTCAGGTTTTCCGATGACGACGTGCGATAGGCCTTGATGGCACTGACGGCTGGCAAACTGGCAAACTGTGACAAGTCTACACAATGACAGGTTAGGCTACCCTCATTCAGTAGCACGAGCACCAGTGTATCCTGCGCCTCGTTCATGGCAGCCAGCGACTGGTCGCAGAGCGATGCCACAATGTCGTAGCCTCGCTTGATGAAACGCGAGCACTGCTGGCGCACGTAGAAGTTCTTCACCTTGGCGTAGGTTTGGTTGCTGAAACTGCCTCGGATGGTACACCACTGGTCGTTGGCCTCCTCCATATACTGCCAGTCAATCCACGTCTCCGGCTGCAGGTAGCGCATATCGTCGAACAGTTTTTGTGTCAGGCTCAAGTTGCCGCCGATGCCGTTGCCGCCAGCTCCCACTTCGCTCATCCAGAGCGGCATATTGTTATGATGGGCCAAGTAGGCCATGTGTACACGATCGGCATTGCTGCCAGAGTAGGTGTGGGTGTTCCATTGGCCTATCTTCGAGAGCGCGCCTCCCTGTTTGAAAGCCTTGTAGCCATTGACGGCCAGTCCGACGTTGGTCTCGTCGGAGGCTGAGATGACAGTGCTGAGTCCAGACTTGTCGAGGATGGGTTTGAGCACCTTGACGAACTTCACCTGCGACTCGTAGTCGAAGTGGCAACCCTCCTGTACGCCGTTGGCAAACCAGAATCCCGTCACCGACTCGTTGAACGGCTCCAGCGTCTTAAACTCGATGCCGTATTCGTCCTTGTAGTGCTTGCAAACATCAACGAGGTAGTGGGCGAACTCCTCGTAGTATTCGGGTTTCAGGTTGTCCTTGCCGCCATCGGTATTGCCGCTCACGCAGCCGCTGTAAGTCATGTAGTAAGGACAGGAGTTACTGAACGCCTCGAACACGGCATCGGGGCGCTTCTCACGAATCTTCAGCATAATCTTGCGCTGCGCCTCGTCACGGTCCCAGTGATAATCGTCTCCAGAGAAGTCCTTGAAACCCTCCATCTCAGCACGCAGCCCTTTGCCCTTGCCCATGTGGTGTGGATCGCAGTGTCTGTTTTTGGGGTCGTCGCCGCCGCCTATATTATAGCGGAAATGACTGTAGTTGAGCCCTGTGGGACTGGTCATCCACGTCACAATCTCGTCAATCTTCTTGTCACTCCACTTGCCACACTGGCCAGCCCACCAGCAGAGCGACACGCCCCATCCATCGAACTGTTGGCGTATGATGGAGGGAAACACCGCGTAGGAAATGGTGTCTGTGGGCACGGTGCCGTTCACCTTGTCGCTGAAAAACCACTGGTGCTTCATGTCGGCACCGTCCTTGTTGGAATAGACCTTTGTGCCAGCATCGTTAGCATCGGTGCCCAAACAGAGGCCGTTACCCTTACAGCGAATGAGAAAATAGGCTCCCGTCGACTTTTCAAACGAGAAACGGGTATCGTCGCTGGTGTTAGTGGTGACGAACGTTGTGTTCCATGTATTCAGTTTCGAGAGATAGCGTCCTGACTTCTCCTGAATGTAGTAATACCCCTTTCCATCGGGAACGATAGTCATCTGTCGGGGACTTGATGCCGTCACTGCCTCCAGCTGACCGCCATAGTCACTGGCCATTGTCAGGTGATTGCCGCTACTGTGCATCACGAATACTGTAGTAGGTTCTGTAAACTGCACTTGTGCCTGAACTGCCACAGTCAGCAAAATGGAGAATAGTAATGTAATTCTGTTCATAGTGGACGGTTTATTTTGAAAGTATGGATATTGTGACGGTGGGCAGGGATGTTTCGCGTATCTTGCCGCGATAGCCATCCGGCTCTTTTACAGCAAGGTATATACTCCCCTTGGGATAGGGGTTGGGGGTGAGGCTCCACAGCATCTCCCTATAGTGACTGATAGGCTTGCGCCAACCCGTGATGTCCACATCGCCGCAGTAGGCGCCGTGCCAGTCGGGCTGTCCACCTTCAATCCAATGCTCACCCGGTCGCTCACCCTCATAGTAGGTGCGGCCGATGCCGCTCTCGCCCAAATAGTCGAGACCCGTCCATACGATGTCACCAATGATATAGGGATACTGCTGCACCAGCGCCCAGTTCTTGAAGGCATCACGCGGAAAGCTCTCCGTCTGCCACATCACACGTTTGGGGTCGCGAGCGTGGTCTTCCTGATGCTTGTGAATCATATAGTTGTAGCCACCGATGTCGAGCACCTCAAAGTGCGGGTCGTAAATCTCCCAGTCACTGTCCCACGCGCAAAGGGCTTCTGTCACGGGACGCGTATGATCCATTTCAAGAATAGCCTTCTTGAGCTTTCTGGCAGTAGTGACCACACGTATGTCCTTGCGCTCTATGACCTCGTTGCCTATGCTCCAGCTGATGATGCTGGGGTGATTGTGGTCGCGGCGCACCATGGCGTGGATGTCCTCGCGATAACACGAGTCAATGAGTGTCGAGTAGTCGTAGGGGTTCTTCTGTGTGCGCCAGCCGTCGAAAGCCTCGCCGATGACGAGCATGCCCAGCGAGTCGCAGGCATCGAGGAAGGCACGCGTGGTAGGGTTATGGGCCGTGCGAATGAGGTTGAAGCCCGCCTCCTTCATCAGCCTGACCTTACGGATTTCTGCGGCATCGAAGGCCATTGCGCCCAGTACCCCGTCATCGTGATGCACACACGCGCCGTTGATGAGCAGCGGCTTACCGTTGAGGACAAAGCCCTTCTCAGCAGAATACTCTATGGTACGGATACCATACGTAACGGGCAACACGTCACCCTCGGCCTCGATAGTGGTGTGATACAAGTATGGGTCGTCGGGCGACCACAGGTGAGGGTTCTCTACGTGGATAGTTTTTTCGATCGGTTTGCGTACGCCATCCTCCATTAACACCTCAGCCTGAATCTTTACGGTATGAATGTCGGGCGTAGTCACATACACGCTCTGCTCGTCAATGTGGCGCTTAGGCGTGGTGACGAGCCACACATGGCGATAGATGCCGGAACCGGAGTACCATCGGCAGTTGGGCTGCTCCGAGTTATTCACCTTAATGAGGATCTCGTTGAGGTTTGAGGTTTTCTTTAGGTAGGGTGTAATATCAATGGTGAACGGTGTGTATCCATAGGCATGCTGTCCTGCCTTCTGTCCGTTCACATAGACCTCGGCCTTTTGGTAGACACCCTCGAAATGCAGTTTCACGATGTCTGCCTTAGGTGTCTTAAACGTCTTGCGATACTCTCCTTTACCGCCTGGAAACCAGCCACCG
>CAJONO010000166.1 GCA_905235905.1 uncultured Prevotella sp. | reverse complement strand
TCGTGACAGTAGGCATACAGCAACAGTTACTCGCCGGCTCTGGCGGCTTGGGCGAGGGTGCCACACTGGGCAACGCCTATAACGGTACCGACGTGACCTATTCGCGCCGCGGCTCCATCTGGGCCGACGACGAAGAAGAGGATGAGTAACGACAACAAATTTCACGAACAAAAAATCGTGATTGAAGGAAAGAGGCAGCGGAGTGCCGCTGTCCGTAATAGTTTTAACTAATGATTTTATGAGGGCCTGCCGTCCGTGAGGATAGCAGGCCATTTCTTGATTCGCTTCTGGAGAACTTGTAAGTGAATTACGGGAACATCTGAATTACGTTGCAATTCAGCATGAACTGTGTGATGGTTCAGCATGAATTAGGAGCTAATTGAGGCTGAATTGCAAGGTAATTCAGTAACTTCTGATTATCAATGGGTTACGAACATGCTGACGATGTGACCATTGTCCTATTATTACAAGGCGTTTGTAATGACGTTACAAGGCATTTGTAATGACGTTACAAGGCGTTTGTAATGATGTTACAAAGCATTTGTAATGATGTTACAAAGTGTTTGTAATAACGTTATAAAGGCCGACCAATCGAGGATGACTGAGCAGATTCTTTTCGTTGTGAATTACTAATTTTTTTTAATTATTAGGAGTTATGTTTGGTGTTCTACGGAAAAATGTCTAATTTAGAGGCCTCAAAACTAAAATAGGAACAATAACACCAATATTATAACTAAAATTTTAAACATTATGAAAGTCTATCAGACAAACGAAATCAAAAACATTGCACTGCTTGGCAGTGCGGGTAGCGGCAAGACGACTCTTGCCGAAGCAATGGTCTATGAGGCCGGTATCATCAAGCGTCGCGGCACCGTTGAGGGCAAGAACACCATGAGCGACTACTTCCCTGTGGAGCAGGAATATGGCTACTCGGTGTTCTCGACCGTGTTCCATACGGAGTGGAATGGCAAGAAGCTGAATATCATTGACTGTCCGGGCTCGGACGACTTCGTAGGGGGTGCCATCACTGCCCTGAACGTGACCGACCAGGCCGTTCTCCTGGTCAATGGCCAGTATGGTCCTGAGGTAGGCACGATGAACGCCTTCCGTAATACCGACAAGCTGAAGAAGCCCGTCATCTTCCTCGTGAACCAGCTGGATCGCGACAACTGCGACTTCGACCAGATTCTGGGTCAGCTGCGCGAGGTCTACGGCCCCAATTGCGTTCCCGTACAGTATCCTATAGCCACTGGTGCTGGCTTCAACAGCGTTATCGACGTGCTGCTGATGAAGAAATACACGTGGAAGCCCGAGGGTGGCGCTCCTACTATTGAGGACATTCCTGCCGACCAGATGGACAAGGCCAAGGAGATGAAGGCCGCTCTCGTAGAGGCTGCCGCTGCCGGCGACGACGCGCTGATGGAGAAGTTCTTCGAGGAGGAAGATCTCTCTGAGGACGAGATGCGCGAGGGCATCCGCAAGGGTCTCGTCACCCGTAGCATCTTCCCCGTGTTCTGTGTCTGTGCTGGCAAGGACATGGGTGTGCGCCGACTGATGGAGTTCCTTGGCAATGTCGTTCCCTTCGTCAGCGAGATGCCGAAGGTTCAGAACACGGCTGGACAGGAAGTGGCTCCCGACGCAGCAGGCCCGGCCTCGCTCTATTTCTTCAAGACCGGCATCGAGCCGCATATTGGCGAGGTGAGCTATTTCAAGGTGATGAGCGGCACGGTGAAGAGCGGCGACGACCTGACGAACGCCGACCGTGGCTCGAAGGAGCGCATAGGTACGCTCTATGCCTGTGCCGGTGCCAACCGCGTACAGGTAGACCAGCTTTGCGCCGGCGACATCGGCTGCACCGTGAAGCTGAAGGACGTGAAGACGGGCAACACCCTGAACGGCAAGGACAACGACTGGCGTTTCGACTTCATCAAATATCCTAACTCTAAGTTCTCGCGTGCCATCAAGGCCGTCAACGAGAGCGAGACCGAGAAGATGATGGCCGCCCTGAACAAGATGCGCCAGGAAGACCCCACATGGGTGGTGGAGCAGTCGAAGGAGCTGCGCCAGATTATCGTTCACGGTCAGGGTGAGTTCCACCTGCGCACACTGAAATGGCGTATGGAGAACAACGAGAAGATCCAGGTGGAGTATCAGGAGCCGAAGATTCCCTATCGCGAGACTATCTCGAAGATGGCCCGTGCCGACTACCGCCACAAGAAGCAGTCGGGTGGTAGCGGCCAGTTTGGCGAGGTACACCTGATAATCGAGCCTTATACCGAGGGAATGGAAGATCCCGTGAGCTTCCAGATAGGCGGCCAGGAGTTCAAGATGAACATCAAGGGCAAGGAAGAGATAGACCTGGAGTGGGGCGGCAAGCTCGTCTTCATCAACTCTGTGGTGGGTGGTGCCATTGACCTGCGCTTCATGCCCGCCATCCTGAAGGGTATCATGCAGCGCATGGAGCAAGGCCCGCTGACAGGTTCGTATGCCCGTGACGTTCGCGTCATCGTCTACGATGGTAAGATGCACCCCGTCGACTCCAACGAACTATCGTTCATGCTGGCAGGACGCAACGCCTTCTCGATGGCCTTCAAGGAGGCAGGCCCGAAGGTGCTTGAGCCTATTTACGACCTTGAAGTTCTGGTGCCCAGCGACTATATGGGCGACGTGATGAGCGACCTGCAGGGCCGTCGTGCCATCATCATGGGCATGGACAGCGAGGCAGGCTATCAGAAACTCTCGGCCAAGATTCCTCTGAAGGAGCTGTCAAGCTACTCCATCGCCCTGTCGTCGCTGACGGGTGGCCGCGCTTCGTTCACCACTAAGTTCTCAAGCTATGAGCTTGTGCCTAACGACATACAGCAGGCACTGATTAAGGCTCATGAGGAAGAGATGAAGGAAGAAGACTAATGCCATGAACGACAGTTACGAGGTAACCATCGGCATTCCTGTCTATAATGTGAAAGACCGAATCAGGGCAACACTTGATTCGGCTCTTTCACAAACTTTCGGGAGCATTGAGTTCCTGATATGCGATGATTGCGGAACCGACGGTTCTATTGACATCGTCAGGGAGTATCAGCAGAATCATGTCCGAGGCAAGGACATACACGTTGTGAGTCAGCCTCACAACATGGGGATTGGTGCTGCCCGTAACCGCATGATGGCTGAAGCCAAAGGGCGATTCTTCTACTCGCTCGATGCCGACGATGCTATTTATCCCAACACCATAGAACTGCTCTACAATGCTGCCAAGGAGCACAATGCCGAGCTGGTGTATGGCAGCAGGCGCCACTCTATCAATGGCGACGGCACGAGCGGTGCCAGGGTCTATATTTATCCGTTCCGGGTGTTTACGGGTCCCGATGAATATGCCTGGTATGCCTTTCATGGCGGCATTCAGGTGCAAAACTGGAACTACCTGCTGCTGGTCGACGTGATACGCCGCAACCAACTGAAGGTGGCCAACGTGGGGCACGGCTATGGCGAGGATTTCACTTTCACCGTTGATCTGCCCACCTATGTGAGGCGTGTGGTGCTCCTGCCCGACATCACATACGAGTATTTTATTGACGAAGAGGTGTTTCATGGCAAACGCAGTAACAAGCCCTTGTCGCGCAAGCAGATGGATCTGGCCATACAGGCCATCGACGAGAAGAAACGCCGCAAAGGACTGCACCGCCGCCCTTGGTATGCCATCCGCTGCGCTACGCTGATGATGTACGACTACAGCTTCGCTCGTGAAATACTGATGCGTCAAGGACAAGCCGACCCGCCCTATACCGATCGCGAGATACGCGACATTATGCGACATCCCATGACTTTGATGCAGATTCTGGGGTCGAACGAAGTGCGCCTGAAAAACCTGTACTACTGGTTGCTGGGAGTGCTGCCGCCGAAACTGTCGGTCATGGTGATGAGAAAAGTAATGAGGATAGGTGTGAGTTGAGAGTTGAGAGGATGGAACAGCCATACGATGTAACCATAGGAATGCCCGTCTATAACGTGGAGAAGTACATTCGCGGAGCCATGGATTCTGCGCTTGGCCAGTCTTTTCCCAATATAGAGTTCCTCGTGGTGGATGATTGCGGAACCGATGCCTCTATTGACATTGTTCAGGAATATCAGCTTTCTCACCCACGGGGAGCAGCCATTCGTGTGGTTCGTCAGCCACACAACATGGGAGTGGGGATGGCGCGTAACCGGATCATCGATGAGGCCAAAGGGAAATACCTGTTCTTTTTCGACCCCGACGACGAGCTTATGCCCAAGGCCATTGAAACACTTCATGAACAAGCCCTCAGATATGACGCCGATATAATATATGGTTCGCACGAGCGCGTGGAGCTTTTCGGCGACATGAAGAAGGTGACGGCCTTTCTCTATCCTTCGAGGCAGTTCTTAGGTGAGGACGATTTTCCTGGCTATGCTTATCAGAGATACGAAAATATTCAGGCGCAGACATGGAACTTCCTGATAAAGACGGAAATATATCGTCGCAACAAAATACGCTATAAGCAGTTGAACTTTTGGGAAGACTTTACCACGACCATCGATTTGCCCACATATATTGGTCGTGCTGTGTTGCTGCCCGACATCACCTATCGCTATTATTGCCGTTCAGGCTCGCTGTCAAATTACCAGCAGCGCAAGCATATTGACAAGCAGGAGATATTGAAGACGATTGAAGCAATGGCCCAGGTGAAGCAGAACAGTGAGCGGCTCCGCTCCAAGAGCTATTTCCCGAAGCGTCTCTATAAGGTGATGCTGACACATTTCTATATAGCTTGTGCCATACTTCGTCAGAAAGGTGTAATTGACCCCCGGTTCTCGAATAGGGAAATACGCGACTTGATGCTTTCGCCTCTCTCCTTTCGTGAGACATTGTGCTTGCACGAATGGCGCTTCAAGAATATGTCTCTCTCTCTCTTGGGCATCCTGCCCCCCTGGCTGTCTGTCGTCATGATGAAACTGATAGGCAAAGAAAGAAGACTCGTTTGAGAAGAGGGAGAATAATAAGGAATGGCAAGAGTTTGCCTATATTTCGAATGAAGACTTTGTGGGAAATTTCTTCTCCATGATGACTTGTAGGCGGCTAACGATAAACCTGAAATCGTCTTCTGTGCAGAACGATGTGTCGTTCAGGCAAATCGAGGCAATGTGTGGATTGAAGAGTGCTTTCTCAATCTCGCTGATAGCCGTCCTTTCTAACAGGTGGAATGTGGCAAACTTTCTTTTCTTTGGATAGAACATGTTTTTCGCTAATTGCCAATAGCGGAACAGATAGGGATTGGCAATGACTTCTTCGCGAAAACGGGTGCAACTCTCCTGCAGGAAGTCTGGCTCTTTTTCCCATACCTCTTCAAATGTTGATTTCAGGTAGGCTTGCTCCGTATGGTAATTTGAAAAACCCACGAAAAGGCGTTGCTTTATCAGAATACAGCTCATCACCAATCCCCTGAACCTTAGATGTGGACCGAACCATCGCCAGGGCGATTGGCAAACGGTTTTCCACCTGTTGAAATGGGCATTGACAATGCCAAGGTTGGCAAGCATCGACATGTAGATGTTGAACCGCTCAGTGTGGGTATATATTGGAACATTAAAGCAGGTTTCCTTGTTGTAATCGCAGGGAAGGCCGTCTTTAAAATAGTAGTCTGGGGAAACAGGGCCGTTCAAGAACATGTCATCGTTGAAGTAGACGAAATGCTCTGAGAGACCTTTGATGCGATGGAAATAAAGCTCGATAGCGCAGGAGTTGAAAGTAGGCAGGCATTCTTCCGGCATGTAGTCGTCATGCTTGACAAGCACTAATTTCGGATGTTCAAGGTTCAGCCACTCAGGGTTCATGCCATTAGTCACCACAAAAACCTTGTTTACCCAAGGAGCATATTTCTCGACTGCCCGGAACCAGTATTGGAAGACGTTCATGTCCCTGAATCGGGCTTCTGACGCGTCGCCTTTCGAGCCTGACCTGTAGAATGCACATTGCTTTTGCCAGTCAGGATTGGTAGGGTCTAACCACGTCACGACGAAGTCTATTTTCTCCATATACTATATCCGTTTGAGTTTCTCGAATTAGATTGATTAAGCAAAGTTACAAACATTATTTCAATTATCCAAATCTTTTAGAGGAAAAACTTTGTTGGTATTTAATTTATTTGTTACCTTTGCAACAAATATGGCATAAGTGAAGACTTTGGCCAGTAAAGGAACGATGGTTGGCTAAAAGAAAAGACAATATGGCTTGGTACGACAAATATCTCAGCATCTACGGGAAGCCCTTCGGTGAAGTTCCCGACAGTGTCATCTCAGAGACGCGACAGCGGTTGGCTGCTTTGCAAAGCCCGGAGCCGCTGGCATCAATTGTGATTATCGCCTATAACGAGGAAACGCATCTGCAGGCCTGTCTGTGGGCACTGAGCGAGATTCAGTGTAGCTATCCCGTCGAGATTATCGGTGTGGACAATGACTCGAAAGACCGTACGGCCGAGATTTACGAGCGGTCGGGCATTCCTTACTATACTGAGTATCAGCACTCTTGTGGCTATGCCCGCCGTTGTGGTCTTCAGCATGCCAAGGGTCGTTTCTATTTCGATGTAGACAGCGACACGCTTTATCCGCCACACTACTACGAGGTGATGCTCAATGTGCTGTTGAAGCCGGGCGTTAGCTGTGCCTCGGCCACATGGAGCTATTTCCCCGATGAGAACCACTCGAAGCTTGGACTTAGACTGTTTGAAATGGCGCGTGACCTCTTCCTTTGGATTCAGCACTTCAAGCGTCCTGAACTATCGGTGCGCGGTCTTGTCTTTGCCTATAATGCCGACTATGGCAGGCAGGAGCCTTACCGCGTTGATATTATCCGTGGCGAGGATGGCTCTATGGCCTTGAATCTGAAGAAATACGGGAAGATAAAATTTGTGCGCGACCGTCGTTGCAAGGCCGTCACTGGCTATGGAACCATTGGCAGCCAGTCGCTATGGCAGAGTTTCCTCGACCATGCGAAGGTGCAGGGCAAGGGCATATTACGAATCTTTCACAAGACCGACCACTACGAGGATGCAGCAGACAATCTTGTGAAAGAACATGAGTAGCCTCGGCTTTAGGTCTCGAACGTCAGTGTGTCCTTGCCTTCGGCCTTGCTGATACGGATGGTGGTGCCCAGTGGCAGGTCGCTGTTGACGATCATCTCGGCGATGCCGTCCTCTATATGGTTTTGGATGGCCCGTTTCAGCGGACGGGCGCCAAACTGCACGTCGTAGCCCCGTTCGGCCACGAACTGTTTGGCCTCGTCGGTCAGCTCTACCTGATAGCCCATTTCCTGAATGCGCTTCCATAGTCCCTTTAGCTCGATGTCGATAATTTGCTTGATGGCATTGAGGTCGAGCTGGTCGAAGGTGATAATCTCGTCGAGACGGTTCAGGAATTCTGGCGAGAATTGCTTCGACAGTGCTTTCTGCACTATGCTGCGGGCATGCTCCTTGTCCTTGTCGTTCATGTTCAGGCCCAGCGAGCCTGCCGTGAAGCCTACGCCACGCCCGAAGTCTTTCAGTTGGCGCGTACCGGCGTTCGAGGTCATAATAATGACCGTGTTTCGGAAGTCAACGAAACGACCGTTACCGTCGGTCAGGCGACCCTCGTCGAGCACCTGTAGCAACAGGTTGAACACGTTGCCGTGGGCCTTCTCAATTTCATCGAGTAGCACGATGGAGTAGGGGTGACGGCGCACTCGCTCGGTAAGCTGTCCGCCTTCTTCATAGCCCACATAGCCCGGAGGCGCACCAATTAGTCTCGACACATTGAACGATTCCGTATATTCGCTCATGTCAATGCGGATGAGCGAGTCGCTTGAGCCAAACATAAACTCGGCCAGCTTCTTAGCCAAATAGGTCTTGCCCACGCCTGTGGGGCCAAGGAACATAAACACACCGATGGGGTGGTTGGGGTCTTTCAGACCGACGCGGTTGCGCTGTATGGCACGTACCATCTTATCGATGGCGGCATCCTGCGCAATGACGGCACCTTTCAGCTCTTGTGCCATGCCCTTTAGTCGTATGCCCTCTTGTTCGGCCATGCGCTGTGCCGGCACACCTGTCATCATCGACACCACATCGGCTATCACGTCGGCATCGACCGTTTGGCGGTCGTCGCTCTTGCCGTTGGTCCAATCGTTTTGTAGCATGGCCAGATTGGCTTCCAGCTCGGTCTGTCGGTCTCGGTAGCTGGCTGCCAGCTCGAAGTCTTGGTTCTGCACGGCCAGCTGTTTCTTTTCAAGCACTCGTGACAACTGCTTTTCTGTCTCAATGATTTCAGGGGGTATCTGTGCATGAGAAAGGTGCATGCGCGAACCGGCTTCGTCCATCGCATCGATGGCCTTGTCGGGGAAGACGCGCTCGGTAACATAGCGTTCTGTCAATTTGACACATGCCATGATGGCATCCTCTGTATAGGTCACGTGGTGGTGATGTTCGTAACGGTCTTTGATATTGTGCAGTATCTGTAGCGTTTCTTCCTGTGTGGTGGGGTCGATGATTACCTTTTGGAAACGGCGCTCCAGTGCTCCGTCTTTCTCTATGGAGTTGCGGTATTCGTCGAGCGTTGTTGCCCCGATGCACTGTATCACGCCACGGGCCAGTGCCGGCTTCATGATGTTGGCGGCATCCATGGTTCCGGCAGCCGAGCCGGCTCCGATAAGTGTGTGAATCTCGTCGATGAAGACAATGATGTTCGGGTCGCTTTCTATTTCCTTGAGCAGGGCACGTATGCGTTCCTCAAACTGTCCGCGGTATTTTGTGCCTGCCACAATGGCGGTCATGTCGAGCGACACCAGCCGCTTATTGAAAAACATGGGCGATGTCTTGCGTTGTGCAATGAGCTGTGCCAAGCCCTCGACGATGGCACTCTTTCCCACGCCAGGCTCGCCTATCAGAATGGGGTTGTTCTTCTTTCGCCGACCCAGTATCTCGATAACGCGCTGAATCTCGCGCTTACGACCCACCACGGGGTCGAGCTTGCCTTCTGCGGCAGCTACGGTCAGGTCGGTCGAGAAGTTGTCCAACACGGGAGTCTTCGAGTCCTTCTTCTGTTGGGTAGCGGTAGTAGTGCCGCTGCCTTGCGATGCGTGGCTACTGCCTGTTGGGGTGTCGCTGTCGTCTTCGTCCTGGTCGGGAAGACCTATGCCATTGAGGGTGTTGGGCCTTGGCTGTTGGGTGTTGTTCGAGCGCATTATGCTCAGTACGTCTTCGTAGTTCATGTTGTTAAATTCAAGAATTTGTTTGGCGCCGTTGGCCGTTTGGTCGTGCAGGATGGCCAACAGCAAGTGTTGTTCGTCGACGCGGACAGTGTGCTGTATACGTGCTTCCAGCACGGCCAGCTTCAGAATGTTCGATGCCCGCTCGTTGAGTACCAGCTCACTGGTGTTAATGGGTAGTCCTATTTCGTCTTCGCGCACCTTCCGTTCCAGTTCGGTTTTCACCGACTGCAGGTTTAGCCTGAGGCGGCGAAAGACGTCGATAACGGGGCCGTCTTTCATACGCATCATGCCCAACAACAGATGTTCGGGGCCAACCGAGCGACTGGCCAGACGGGCAGCCTCCTCGCGACTGAAAGCGAGAATCTCTGATACTTTGGGTGAGAACTGACTGCTCATTTTTCTTTGTTTCCTTCTATGTTCACAAGAAGCAGAATAGCAAACAACGTGCCAATTATTCGAAAGACTATGACAGCGACAGTGAGTGGGGAGTTTGCAAGATGGAGTTTGCAATATGATAGCAAATCATACTAATTACATTATTTTCTGCAAAAATATTTGCCCAATTCAAGGAAAAAGTGTAATTTCGCACACGATTTCAAAAAGATAACATTTCAAACTTTATTAATATCAAAAAAACAGTTATGAAGAAGTACAACTTTAACGCTGGTCCCTCGATGCTTCCACGTGAGGTTATTGAGGCTACTGCCAAACAATGTTTAGACTTCAATGGCTCGGGTCTCTCCTTGATGGAGATCAGCCATCGGGCAAAGGATTTCCAGCCTGTCGTCGATGAGGCCGTGGCTCTGGTCAAGGAGCTGCTCAGCATTCCTGAGGGCTACTCAGTGATTTTCCTTGGCGGTGGCGCTTCGCTCGAATTCTGCATGATTCCCTACAACTTCCTGATTAAGAAGGCTGCCTACCTGAACACGGGTGTCTGGGCAAAGAAGGCCATGAAGGAAGCAAAACTTTTTGGTGAGGTGGTTGAGGTGGCTTCTTCAGCCGATGCCAACTATACCTTCATTCCGAAGGACTGGACGGTGCCTGCCGATGCCGATTATCTGCACATCACCACTAATAATACTATCTACGGTACGGAGATTCGCAAGGACCTTGACGTCAGCGTACCTCTGATTGCCGATATGTCGAGCGACTTCATGAGCCGTCCCGTCGATGTGAGCAAGTATGATGCCATCTATGCCGGCGCTCAGAAGAACCTGTCGATGGCCGGTGTCACCATTATTATAGTAAAGGACGAGAAGCTGGGCAAGGCTCCCCGCGAGATTCCCACCATGCTCGACTATCGCACTCATGTCGACAAAGGCTCCATGTTCAACACACCGCCCGTGGTGCCCATCTACTGTGCCCTTGAGAACCTGCGCTGGATTAAGCGGCAGGGTGGCGTAGAGGCTATGGACAAGCTGGCCAAGCAGCGCGCTGAGATTGTTTATGGCGAGATTGACCGCAACAAGCTCTTTGTCGGTACTGCCAAGGAAGAGGATCGTTCGCTCATGAACCTCTGCTTCGTGATGGCTCCTGAGTATAAGGAACTGGAGAAGGAATTCCTCGATTTCGCCGTATCGAAGGGCATGGTCGGCGTGAAGGGTCACCGTTCGGTGGGTGGCTTCCGTGCCAGCTGCTACAACGCTCAGACCATCGAAGGCTGCAACGCCCTTGTAGCCTGCATGAAGGAGTTTGAGGCTAAACACTAAGAACCCACCCCCAGCCCCTCCCCAGGGGAGGGGAGTCTGAAAAGACTATGAGGTGGAAATAACAACAGTTTTATGGCTTGGTACCCCCGAAACTAACCAAGCACCCCTCCCCTGGGGAGGGGATGGGGGTGGGTAAAATGAAAGTATTAGTTGCAACAGAGAAGCCTTTCGCAGCCGCTGCTGTTGAGGGCATTCGCAAAGAGATAGAGGCAGCCGGCAATGAGCTTGCCCTGCTTGAGAAATATACAGAGAAGGCGCAGTTGCTCGATGCCGTGAAGGATGCCGACGCGCTGATTATCCGCTCGGACAAGGTCGATGCCGAGGTGCTCGACGCTGCCAAGCAGTTGAAAATCGTGGTTCGTGCTGGTGCAGGCTACGACAACATCGACCTCGCCGCCGCTACGGCTCACAAGGTGGTGGCCGAGAACACGCCAGGTCAGAATGCCAACGCCGTGGCAGAATTGGTGTTTGGTCTGCTCGTTTTCGCTGTTCGCCAGTTCTATAACGGCAAGGCCGGCACTGAGCTCATGGGCAAGAAGCTGGGTATTCTGGCTTTCGGTAATGTAGGCCGCAATGTGGCTCGTATCGCCAAGGGCTTCGGTATGGACGTCTATGCCTACGATGCTTTCTGCCCCGCTGAGGTTATCGAGAAGGCTGGCGTGCATGCTGTGGCCAACCAGGATGCTCTCTTCGAGCAGTGCGACGTCGTATCGCTCCATATTCCTGCCACGCCTGAGACCAAGCAGAGCATCGACTATGCGCTCGTGGGTAAGATGAAGAAGGGTGGCATCCTCGTGAACACTGCCCGCAAGGAGGTTATCAACGAGCCGGAGCTGCTAAAGCTGATGGAAGAGCGCCAGGACCTGAAGTTCGTCACCGACATCATGCCCGATGCCAATGCCGACTTCCAGAAGTTTGAGGGCCGCTACTTCTCGACACCGAAGAAGATGGGTGCCCAGACCGCCGAGGCCAACACCAATGCCGGTATTGCCGCTGCCTGCCAGATCAATGCCTTCTTCAAGGATGGCGACACTCGTTTCCAGGTAAACAAGTAGACTACTTCTTTTTACAATAAAATGCCGCAAAATTAGACGTTTTGCGGCATTTTCATTGTATGTTTTTGTAACTTGTTGCAAGTATGTATGTACAATGTATGTACAACTTTAGCGTTTTATTTTTGTAGTTACAAGAAAAATGCTTTGCACCATAAATTATCAAGTATGGCAAAGTTTTTTCTTAGAACCCAAAAACAGGAGGGGACGGCTACCCTGTATATTACAATTCAGAAGCGCGTCCCTAAAGTAAGTCTCAGGTTTGTACCGACGGGCATCGAAGTGGATATACAGACATGGAACCGGGCAAACAAGAGCATCCAGTCATGGAACAGATACGCTGCCACCAAGGAAGGTGAGGAGCTTCAGAGGAAGATGTCGCTGGTGATTCAAACGATAGACACGCTTTTTAGCAGAGGCCTGATAGGTGGCAACGAGGATAAGGATGTGATAGAGGACGCTGTGAGGGACATATCGACAGTGGAAGCCCACAGGGTACAAAGCGAACTTCAGGAAATCAAGAAAGCCGAGAAAATACGCCGTAGGAAGAGCATTGTCCATTTCTATGAGTATTTCATGGAAGGAATTACCAACGGTACTATCAGGCACGGTGACGGCAAGAAATACAAAGAAGGAACAATCTTTGGATGGAAAACCTTTGGCGTGCTCCTGCATGAATACTGTCCGTTAGAGATGACCTTTGACGAGATAACCAAACAGTTTGCTGAAGGTTTTCACAGGTTTCTTGAGGACAAAGGTTTTATGTTGCTGACCATCAATAATAACATCTGTCATTTTAAGAGACTGTGTAACCTTGCAGCCGAGGAGGGCATCAACAGCAATGCCGTTTCCCTGAAGGTATGGAAGAAGAGGACTGCCAAGCCAGAGGATAAACGAGCAGAGATATACCTTACAGACCAGGAACTCGACGCACTGTACCAAATGGAACTCGACGCAAGCAAGTCAGCCATCCGTGACGTATTTTTTATTGGCTATCTCTCTGGCCAGCGTTTCAGTGACTACAGCATTGACAACTTCAAAAAGACTAAGAAGGGAATTGATGTTATCGGCCTGATACAGAAAAAGACTGGCAACTATGTGGAAGTGCCTATCTGGGACATCAGGCTTACGGAGATAGCCAGGAAATACAACTACGTATTTCCAAAGCTGACGAATTTACAGCTTAACCACGGCATCCGTCATATCATGAAGGAGCTGTCTGAGAGTGTTCCATCACTCCGTGAGAAATTTACCACTGTACTCACCTTGTCTGAACGCAAGGCAGAGCTACTCTATCAGCAACTGTCAGAGAAACGTGCCTCTGGTGCAAAATGGTCTGATCTGTCAGAGAAGCGTGCCTATTTCCGTTTGAAGAAATACGCTATAGAACACAACGGAAAGCCCCTTTGGGAGCGCAACAGTCTCGGACAGGTTGTAAGGCCCAAGTATGAGCTTGTAAGCAGTCATACGGTACGCAGGAGCAGCATAACTAATCTCTACAACTCCGTATGGTGATAAATGTACTAAAAACTGTTAATCCTTTGGCTGTTGTCCTCTTGGTGCGTACCTTTGCAATAAAAACCAGATGTTACTCAGCCAATTTGACAGCCGTTTTCCATCAGAAGATTCATGTGTGGACTACTTCAAGGATATTCGCCTACAGTATGGCGTTACTTGCCCGGAATGCGGCGGGGTGAGCCGCAAGTGGCTCAAGGGCAGGAAAGCATTCCAGTGCCCTAAATGCGGTTGCAGCATCCCTCTCACAAAGGGAACTGTCATGGAGCACAGCAAACTCTCGTTGAGGACATGGTTCTACACCATGCACCTGATGACTTCTATCAAACAAGTTCTTTCAGCTAAGGAAGTCCAGTACCAATTGGGCATAGACCAGTATCCTCCAGTGTGGTTGATGATGATGAAACTGCGAAGTATCATGGGTAAGCGCGATGCAATCTACCAATTGTCACGAGAAGTGGAGCTGGATGAGGCGTTCTTTCCCATTCGCACACCAGAAGAGTCGAGAGGCGAGACCGTAAAGCGTGGCGCAGGCAGCCAACAGCAAGCCAAGGTACTCGTCATCGTAGAGAGCAAGCCCGTGGACGACATCCTAATGGAGTATATTTCGGAGAACACTGCCAAAGCGATAGAAAAGGCATCAAAGCTGGCAAGTAAGGCAAGGCGACAGTCGGTAGCCAAGGTCGTCCATTATATCAAAATGTTCATACTTGACGACCTCAGCGCACCTGTCATAGACAAGATTGTGCAACAGCATATAGGAAAGGACACTATTGTCATCACCGACGGTTCTTCGTCTCACATAAACTTCAAGGACTATTTCAAGAAACATGTACCCTACGTGGAATACGATGTCGACAAGGTTGTCAAGACCAACCTTCCTTGGGTGCATATTGTCATCGACAGATGCAGGGATGGCATCGCCGCCATTCACGGCGAAGTTGACAGGCAGTTCTTGCAACTTTATCTCAATGAGTTCTGCTGGAAATTCAACAGAAGATTCTTCAGGGATTCCACCGACCCAAAGTACGACTTATTCGACAGGCTGGTGAAAATAGCAGCATGCTATACATCCGATATAAAGTGGAGAGACTATGCGCAACCAGAGGACGACATCGTTTAACATCCGTTAGTACATTTATCACCATACGGAGTTTTTTTTCTTTTGAGGTTCTGCCGTCTTTGTTTTTGTAATGGCTTCCTTGTGTTTCGGCTCTTTCTTTACTGGTGTTGGCTCTGGGGTTAACGTGTCGGAGGCTTGTTTTCTTTCTATGTCGGGTTGGGGATTTGCTTCTTGTGTGGGTGTAACTGTTTCCTTCTTTCCGAGTATTGCCTTCCATGCTGAAATGCCGTCGTGCTTCAGGCAAAGGGTTGCTGCGACTACGGCGCAGATTATTGCTGTGACGGAGAGGTGTACGGCCCAGTCGCCTGTAAGGTATGATATGACGATTGCGTTGATGGCCTGTAGTGCAAAGAAGGCGTAGAGTGCATACTTCTTCTGCATGAGTATGAGGACTATGAGGGAAATGATGATGATGCCTATGCCGATGTTGTAAACCACTGCAGGGTCAAAGCCCATGGAGAGCAACAGGATGTTGGTTGCAATTTGTACAATATGCCTGACGATAATCATGATTCCAGCCAGGTATATCAGACCATTCAATGAGTTCCCTTTTTCTTCTGCCATATCTTTTTTCATTTAATACCAGCTGCAAAGGAATAACGGAATTAATTTAAAATCATCTGATAATCAGCACGTTACTTTCTATTATATTCTTAAAGGGTACAGCAAAGGTACAACGGATTTGGCTTAAATGGTACAACGGAGGAACAACGGAACGCTTATTTCCACCTTATATATTACGCGCGCGTTTAAAAGAAGAAAGAAAAAAGAATATTCTTATAAGTCCTTACGTCCTTATAAGAAGGAGAGAGAGTACAATGACGAGCTTATTTTTTTGAAAAAAACGGGAAAATATGTTGTTTGTTCGGGAATATTTTGTAATTTTGCAGCGTTAAATCAAAGTTTTTTCAAGAAAAAAGAGAAGAATTATGGAAGAAAGGAAGTTCAAGACAAGAGGTGAGCAGTCTGACTACTATGCCAATCTGAGGGGCTGGGGTCCGCTGACTGACGAAGACAAGGCCGCACTGGATGACGCGGTAAGGAGTATTACCCATCTGGACTAATAAGCCATGCGTTATCTGATAGACACCCATATATTTATATGGTATGCGAGGGAGAAGTATAAACTTCGCCCGGACGTTCTTGCAATCCTTGATGACTGGGAAAGCCAGATATACGTGAGCAGCGAGACGCTGAAAGAACTGGTATTGCTATGGCACAACAAGCCCCATATCCGCAAGTGGTGGAAGTCGCCCCTTGACCTTGTTCGTGCGGTAGAGGATGAGCAGGGCTTTAGGGTTGACTATCTGCACAAGGAGCATTACGAGACATACGCCAATTTGCAGATTAACGAGTCCCAGGGTCATAACGACCCTTCTGACCATGTGATAATAGCGCATGCGATCACGAACAGAATGCCGCTGATCTCGGCAGACACTCGTTTCCCTTGGTACAGGAATCAGGGGCTTGAACTTATATATAACAAGGAATAAGGCTGCAATACAGCACTTCATCATATTAATCTGGCGGTTGGGTATTGGTCTTGCCGCCTTTTATTTTTCACAAAAATACCACCTTTGGGGATTTTTGTGAATTTTTTCTGTCCGTTTGGGGTTATCTTTGCCGAGAAGAACAAGCTGAGGCTCCGCATCGAGCGTATGATGATGGAAGATGCCAACGGCAAGAAGGTAGGGCGCAGTCAGGACGTGGAGAAGGCCGTTGCCTACCTGAGAGGCGAGGAGGTGGAGAGCCGCAAGACCAGCGATCTTTACCTGAAGCTTGCCAGTGGCCAGGACATTGCCGACGATGCCCGTATCAGAGCCGCCAAGGCCCGCATCAAGCAGGTGACCGACGAATACAAGGAGCTGAAGGATGCAGGTCACACCAACGAGGCAGCAGTCTACAGGGAGAAGCATGTGAAGTGGTTTGCCGCCGAGAACGTCATCAACGGGCAGCAGCGCGGCATGGCCACCAACAAGAAACTGCTTGGCAAGGGCTATGACAGTAATATTATGAAACTGATAAAGGCGCAGCGCGACAGGATGCTGGAGGCGATTGAGGGACTGGAGTAATGAAACCTGCTGGCAAAACCAGCAGGCACAGTAACATTTAGGAATTATTAAGGATTGCGCATTGGTTTATGTAGTATCTTTGCAGCGGTCTACTAACAAATGGAGATTACGAGCGTATGGCAAACGATCAGATAGCACTATCATTCAATAAGGGCATTACCAATGTACCGAGCGACGCGACGTGTGATGACAATGCGCTGGAAGATTCTATCGGAATGGTCTATGACAATGGAGAGCACAGGGTGATACAGAAGCCGGCACGGCATCACGACCAAATGCCAGAGGGACACACCTTGCTCTACGTCCATGAGTATGGAGGCTTTACAAGGTATATCACAACCAGAGAAGGGAGCCTGTATTCGATATACAACGGAACTGAACACCAAATAGGTTCTGCCACAGGAAAAGTGTCGGCCGAGTCAATAGGTAACACACTCGTCATTTCCGACGAAAACAACCTCACCTATCTGTTGTGGGACACCAAGAACGGCAGCCCGCAATACAGAGGCATCGGAAACAACATACCGCAGATAAAGATGAAGTTCTCATTGAGCTCCATAGAACTGGCTGCGGCCGATTTTCAAGACAGGCATATCGAAATCGGGCCGTTCCTCAATGGCATTACCGTGCGCGACGGCTCGATGTCCGACGACGACACACCTCGCTCAGTTGCAGGACATGCCTTTAAGTCCTATGAGGATGCGAAGGCAGGACTAATAGGATTGGTGTCAAAGAGAATTAACGAGCTGAAAGAGAAAAAGCGGTTCGCATTCCCGTTCTGGGTCCGGTATGCCACACGCCTATACGACGGATCATACACACATATATCAAACCCTGTACTCATGCTGCCCTACGGTAAGATATAACTGGGACATCTTTTCATGCGACACAGAAGGAAACATACGCACTTTGGACGGCGACGCTGGAGGATGGGGATTGGTCAACTACCTGCCAGTATGTTCAGAACTCTGCTACGAGTTCACTAATCCCAGGTAACAAGTAAAACGGAGAGAAGTTTTCAGGTCAATGGATATTCATTAACCAAAAGGAGAGGCATCGTCCTCTCCTTTTGTTTTTTCTCTTTTTTATTATCACTAAAGCCAATAAATCATAAATATTTTTCTGTAGCGGCGCAGATTGTTGCAGGACTCAAAAGAATTGCGTATTTTTGCAGAGAGTAATTCTACATGATGAACAACGCTTCTGCTTTCTCCTCCGTGCTCCTGTGTGTCGCGACGGTCTTGTTGGCCTCGTGCTCTCTTACTCGCTATGTTCCCGAGGACGAATATCTGCTTAGCAAGGCCAATGTGAGCATTGCCGAGGGGAAGTATAGCGACATAAGCACGAGTCAGTGGCGTTCCTATATCCGCCAGAAGCCCAATGCCCGCTGGTTCACCCTGTTGCCGCTGCCCTTAGCCACCTACTCCCTGTCGGGCCGCGACTCTACGAAATGGCTCAGCCGAACGCTGCGCTCCATCGGCGAGGCACCAGTGGTCTACGACAGTACCGAGGCAGTGCGAACCTGTGCCAACCTGCGGCAGCTGCTCTATAACGGCGGCTATCTGCAAGGCCAGGTGCAACTGGCTACTCGCAGGCATGGACGAAAGATCGACCTCGACTACCGGCTGCTGCCGGGCAAGCCCTATTATATCGGGAAGATAAGCTACGACATTGCCGACCCCCAGATAGCTCGCATGCTGCAAGAGTCGGCCGACAGCACACGCCGTCTTCTCTATGAGGGCATGCAGTTCGACGCCACCCGTCTCGACGAGGAGCGCAAGCGCATTACCACGGTGCTGGCCGACAGCGGCTACTACCGTTTCCACAAGGAGTTCATAACTTACAGTGCCGACACCGTGGGCGGATCGCGGCAGATAAACCTCACGCTCCATCTGCGCATGTTCAGCGGCCATAACCAGACCGACACCCTGCACACCCGCTATTTCGTGAGAAGTGTGAGCTATGCCAGTGGCGAACCGACCGACACCCGCATCCATCTGCGGCGAGGTGTGCTCGAGGAGTGTACCCACATAGAGACTGGCCGCCCTTATTCTGCCACTGCCTTGCAGCAAACCTACAACCACTTCGGACGCCTGCAGGCAGTGAAATACACCAATATAGGCTTTCGGGGCGACGGGGCCGGCGACTCGCTCGATTGTAACATACTGCTGCAAACAAACAAGCCGTCGTCCATCAGCTTTCAGCCCGAAGGTACCAACACTGCCGGCGACTTGGGGGCAGCCGCCACACTCTCCTACCAGAACAGCAACCTGTTCCGAGGAAGCGAGCTGCTCAGTGTGCAGCTGCGTGGAGCCTACGAGGCCATTCACGGCCTTGAGGGCTATTCGCAGCAAGACTTCCTTGAATATTCGTTCGAGACGCGCCTGTCCTTTCCCCGCTTCATCGTGCCCTTCCTGGGTCGCCACGTGCGCCGCAATGCCAGTGCCGTGAGCGAGGTGTCGCTGCTCTACGACATACAGAACCGTCCGGAGTTCCACCGCCGACTGCTGTCGGCAGGCTGGCACTACAAGTGGAGCTTCGCCGGCAGCCGTTCACGCTATCAGCTCGACCTGCTCGACCTGAACTACGTGTTCATGCCCTGGATTTCAGCCACCTTCCGCAAGGAATATCTTGAGAGCGAGAACAGTCGCAATGCCATCCTCAAGTATAACTACGAAGACCTCTTCATCGTCAAGACAAGTCTTGGCTATTCCTATACCGGGCGCAACTGGGCACTGCGCGCCAATGTAGAGTCGGCAGGCAATCTCCTGTCATTAGGGGCAGGACTCTTCCATGCGGGGAAAGACGACATGGGCCAGTACCGGCTGTTCAACATTGCCTTTGCCCAGTATGCCAAGGCCGATTTCGACATCACCCACTCCATACAGCTCGATCCCAGCAACCAGTTGGTGCTCCATTTGGGGCTGGGCATTGCCTATCCATACGGCAACAGCACCGTGCTGCCCTTCGAGAAACGCTATTTCTCGGGGGGTGCCAACAGCGTGAGAGGCTGGAGTGTGCGCTCGCTCGGTCCTGGCAAATACATGGAGAGCGACGGCCGTATTAACTTCATTAACCAGACGGGCGACATGAAGCTCGACCTAAATCTGGAGTATCGCACCCATCTCTTCTGGAAGTTAGAGGGGGCCGCCTTCGTCGATGCCGGTAATGTGTGGACGCTGCGCGACTATGCCATACAGCCCGGCGGGCAGTTCCGCTTCGACGAGTTCCTCTCACAGCTCGCCGTGAGCTACGGTCTCGGCATTCGATTCAACTTCGACTATTTCATTCTTCGCTTCGACTGTGGCATGAAAGCCATCAATCCTGCCTACCAGCAGGAGCACGACGAGCACTATCCCTTGCTCCATCCTGACTTCAAGCGCGACTTCGCCTTCCACTTTGCCGTAGGCATGCCATTCTGACCCCACACAAATGGCTGCGCATTGATAAGAAGGAACATAAATCTTCATAAATCTGACATAAATGGCTGCGCATTGATACAAATAAAATATTCGTCAGATTCGTGAGATTCGTGTTCGAATAAACAAATAGAATTCGTCAGATTCGTGAGATTCGTGTTCGAACAAACAAATAGAATTCGTCAGATTCGAGAGATTCGTGTTCGAGATGCATGTAAAGATTTTGTGTAGATTTATGTTCCTTCCCACCCCAACCTTCATCCAATGTTTCACGCATTAATACGCATCAGTAGAAACCTTGCGTAACTAACTGACCGTCAGTGCGTTATAATTCGTGCTAAATTAGGCTGTAATTCGTGCTGAATTGTCTTCAAATTCATATTGAATTAGGCGATGGTTTAGCACGAATTGCCAGACAGCATTACCTCGGCCGTGAAACATTGGCGTATCCATTTTTTTAAGTCAGATTCGTGAGATTCGTGTTCGAAAGAAAACAAAGAGAATTCGAAGGATTCGTGAGATTCGTGATCGAAGAAAGGCATCGTGAAAACTGTATTTTTTTACGAACACGAATCACACGAATCACACGAATTAAACTTTTGAACATAAATCTACAAAAAACTGACATAAATGGCTGCGCATGACAAGAAAAAGAACATAAATCTACAAAAATCTGACATAAATAGTTGTGCATGACAAGAATAGAGATTCGTGAGATTCGTGAGATTCGTGTTCGAAGGAAAACAAATGAAATTCGAGTGATTCGTGAGATTCGTGTTCGAGATGCATGATAAAGATTTTGTGTAAGATTTGTGTAGATTTATGTTCCTCTCAAAACAAGATCGTGTTTTTTTACGAACACGAATAACACGAATAACACGAATTAAACTTTTGAACATAAATCTACAAAAAACTGACATAAATGGCTGCGCATAACAAGAAAAAGAACATAAATCTACAAAAATCTGACATAAATGGCTGCGTGTGATAAAGAAAGAACATAAATCTCCAAAAAATCAAACATAAATGGCTGCACATAACAAGAAAAGAGATTCGTCAGATTCGTGAGATTCGTGTTCGAAAGAAAACAAATGAAATTCGTGAGATTCGTGTTCGAAAGAAAGCAAAAGGGCCTGCCACCCACTTTCTTGCCGTGGGGACAGGCCCTGTTCATGCAGTCTCAGAGAGACGCGGGCTTACTCCTCATCCTCACCCCAGATGTTGATGCGGCTGTCAGCTGTGGTAGGAGCATCACCTTCTCCCATTGTGATACCAGCATCGCCGCCTACTGCCGTAATCGACGCGCAAATCATTTCTTCTGCTTCGGCCAGTGCCACTTTGATGGCGGGAGCCATATATTCGGTTTTCTTCATAATCGTTTCGTTTTTCCGTTTTTTAAACTTTCTGTTTTTTACCTTTCAGAGTTACTTCACCACGACCTTCTTGCCGTTTTTGATGAAGATGCCCTTCTGGGCGCCGTTCACCAATTGGCCGTTCAGGTTGTAAACCTTCTCATTCTTTCCAGTCTTGGCAGCAACAGTCTCAATGCCAGTGGCTTCCTCACCGTTGATGACGAGTCGGGCCGTAGCACCATCGGTCTTAGCCTTGATATAAGCGCGGAAAGCAGCGATGGTAGTTGCGCCTGTGCTCTCGTAGATGGCGCCATTGCCTACGAAGTAGTCGCCTTCAGCCACATCAGTTGTGGCATCAAAGGTACCCACGAAGTCGAAGTTAGTGCCTGTTACGTTCTTTACACCGGCATCTGAGGTGACAACGCCCTCAATGGTCTTCTCGGTGGCGGCAGCAGTAGCGTTTACCAGATAGGGCACGTTAGCGGCGATGGTGTTCCCTTCTTTACTGTTGAAGTAGATGGTCGAATTGGTGCCATCGGCTGTCTCACTGTACTCATAAACCTTGGCATCCGTTCCAAATACGCTCTCTACCTGCTCGGTAGTGAGATCGAAAGGCAGACATACGGTGTTGAAGCCTTCCTTGATAGTACGCTTCAGCGTCACGTTGGCATAGGTGTTTGCAGGAGCATAGTCGGCATCTTCATTCAGGGTAATGTTCTCGGCCACGGCCTTCATGAGGCTCAGGTCGGCAATCGTGAAGTGGTGGTTTGCAAAAATCTTCAGGATAGAGTTGTCAGCTGTGGGCTTGAAGTAGAATTTCAGCGTAGTGAATGGATTCACTTCAGCATTGTTAATGCGGTTTACATTTGAGCTTGGGTCTGCCCATTGTGTAACACCATCTAACTCAACTGATACTGAGTTGGGCAGATCGCCGTCGCGCCAGCCTGACATCTTGAGCGTCAGTTCATAGACGCTGCTCTTCTCAAGAGGCAGGGTGTAGCCTGTCTGCTCACCATAAGTGAGTGTGGTACCACCCCATGAGAACACGGCAGCCTTACCGTCGGTATATGCGAGACCTGGATCTGTTTCCTCGTTCTTCACCAGCAGGCGAATGCCCTGCACCTTTGTCCAGCCTGGCAGATTGATGTCGCCCGATGTGGCGTTGGCCTCGGTCGTGGCAAACTGACCATCGAAGATGGCATCAACCTCTTCAGTATTTGCAGTCCATTTGCCAAGTGATTCTGTGATGGCATTGATGTCGTCCTTGGCATTCTCTGCTTCGGTGTTAACAGCCTCGGCTAAAGCAATAGCCTTGATAGCCTCTGTATTATTATAAGGTGCATACTCGCCAGCAGCAAAGCCCAGTGTCTTAGTCTTGGCAGCATCAAGAGCGGTGTTCATAGCAGTATAGTCTGCCTCTTTAGCCATCTCGGTGTAGAGCTCTAAACGCATAAGACGGAAGGCGGAGATAGAGAACCACTCGTGTGTAGGTTCAGCGGTAGCAGTGACAAGAATCTCGACATCGCTTCCATCGGTCTCGAACTCAATGGAACCGTCGCCCCATCCACGTCCGAACACGTTGCCTGAATTACCCACATGAGGCAGTTCGACGCTTATTTCGCCCACGGCCATCGTCAGTGTGGTATTCGTGGCAGCACGGCCCTTGGCGGTGAGCAGGAACTTACCGGCAGGCAGTGTGATGGTCTGCTTCATAGTCGTAGTCCAATTGCTACCTTTCCAGTTGCCACCATCGAAATACTTGTGGGTACTGTTGCCGTCGGCACCTGTCCAAGGCTCGTTGCTGGCGGGATTGTTCTTGTTGCCCGTCCACGTCCAGCCGTCGTTGCCATTCTCAGCATCGGGGTTGGCTATGCGGTCTGTCATGTTTACGGCTCCGTCAACGCCTTCGGCATGTGCATGGCTCTCATAGTAGGCTCGCAGAGCGGTGGTGATGGCAGCGGTCTTCGTCGTGGCATCCTCGGCACTTGTGGCTGTAGCGTTCTTGGCCTCGTTAAGAGCCGTTTTCTTTGCAGCAGCGGCGTAGGCCAGTTCAGGCGTTTCAGCAGCCTTGGCGGCAACTAAAGCGTCATAGGCATCCTTGGCTGCGGTAAAGGCTGTGGTGGCAGCCTCTAATACAGAGATGGCTTCCTCATACTTGTCAGAAGATGCATTCGTATATTCGCTGATAGCAGCAACTAAGTCCGTGCGCTCCTTACCTGTTACATTGGCGTAGTCATCAGCATCGCGAGCTGCCTTTGCAGCCTCCATTGCCTTGTTATAGCCTTCGGGCGAGAAATAACGCTCCACTTCGCAAAGAACGAAGCCATCAAGCTTGGCGGCACTTGTCCAGGAAGTACGATAGCAGACCATGTCGCCCGTGGCAGTAAACACAAAATTGTTCTCAGTCCACTCGGTTTCAGCACCCCATTTCAACTGGTAGAGTTTGTCACCTTCATAGTTGTTTTTCGACTCATCATAGTAGGCAAGGAAACTGTACTGAAGATTATTGTTATCTGGTGCTTTGCCGCTTGTATAAACTCTGAACAGATAGGTTTTTCCTATAGTAACAGCCCACTTGCCTCTAATATTTTTCTCACTACCTACACCACCAGCAGCAACAGTGATGTAAGCACCATCGTCAAAACCGCCAGAAGTAGCATAAGTGTAATTCGTCACATTAGCCTCAGCCCAATTTGCAGCATACCATCCTGTCACGCCATCGTCAAACGAGCCGTTTGTGATAATGTTGGCGCCTTTCACTTCATACTCAGCGTCACCGACTGTGATAATATCACCCACAGTCTGTGCCCACGTTGCGGATGTCCCCAGGAAGAGGGCACTTGCCGCTACAATTAGTTTTAGTTTGTTCATAAAATTGTGATTTAGTTAATAATTAATTGTGTAAAACAAAGCATTGTTGCAAAGTTAGGCAAAATAGGATGAAAGGGTGGGGTGGTGACGTAACCAATATGTTTACATGTAAACTATTGGGTAACAAAAAACCCTGCCACTTACTTCGCAGTAACACACAGGGTAGATTTTTTTCTAACTAAATATTTGGTTTTGCAAAGTTAGGGATTTTATCAGGTTTGCTTGCCGGATGGGTGCAATCAAACTATTTACATATAAACAAATTGGCAACAGAAACGCACTGCCATGTGCTTACTTAATTGTCGGAATGGAAGCCTCGCTGGCTAAGTTCGTTGCAGTAGTGCTGAAAGAAGTCGTAGTTGAGCAGTAGTGAGAAACGCAGGAGCATGGCCGTGTCGATACTTGCCTTGTCGAAGATTTTGTACATGTTGACCCTTGAACATCCATAGTTTCTGGAGAGGGCAGAGACTGTCATGCCTCGCTCTTCCATTTTCTGCCGTATCAGCTGTCCGATATGTATGGCCATGTGGGCTCTTCCTTCTCAAAACAGTGCGGCCGCTGCCCTTCGGGCCACGAAAAACTGGTTTTGTGATGAAAAAAGCGGGGCAGCTACTTGCTCGTCACTCGTCCTGCACACATAGGCTCTCGCATGCCCCTCACATGAGAACGAGCAACATGCAGAGGCCCCACGATAACTATGTATGCCTAAATGCCCCAACAATGACCTATGATATACACATTATTATATATATAATAGGCAAAAGTAGGGGCAGGTATCATACATACTTCCCTGACCTTCTACTGTTGCCTTGTCCCGGCATGTGAGAGTGAATTTGCGAGATTCATGTATGCCTCAGACAAAGCGCCTTACGTAGAACGCTTTTCCATATATATGTATCCCCGCCCTGTGGCCTCTGCATATATGGTGGTTGCAGTTAGCCTATATGGCAAAGATGGTGCAAAGATATGAATATTTTCTGATAGTTGCAAGTTTTTCAGCATGAATCTTTTCAGGGATCAGAAAAATGCTGAATAATTTGTTGAGTTAGCAGAAGCGTATGTCGGCAATGATTTGTGCGCCTACGTGTTGGTTCAGCTTCTGTACGAACTCTTGGCGACGCATGCTCAGGTCGGCGCGAAGGGCCGGGACCTGCAGGCGCACGAAGAGCGTCTGGTTGTAGATGGTGACGCCGGTGGTGAAGTGGGCGATGGCTTCGCCTGCCACTTCTGGCCATGACTCTATGAGGCGCTTCTGCAGGAGGGGTGTCTCGAGTCCTTGGGAGCGCAGGTTGCGCATCACGAGGTCGCCAATATTCTGTACGCTTCTCTTGAACATGTTGAGGAGTTTATGGGTTGGAAATTACGGTTATCCCTCCGTTGTCAACGCGGAAGAGCTTGTGGTCGAAGTGGCTTTGGCTGAGAATCTGGTCGAGATGGTCGCGGTTGGTGTCGGTGATGAATATTTGCCCGAACTCTTCGCCAGCCACCAGTTTCACGATCTGCTCCACGCGCTGTGCATCGAGCTTGTCGAAGATGTCGTCGAGCAGGAGGATGGGCATTGTCTGGGGTGTTTGGCGTGAGCGCTTCAGATAGTCGTATTGTGCCAGCTTGAGTGCGATGACAAACGTTTTCCGCTGTCCCTGACTGCCTTCACGGCGCATGGGGTGACCGTCGAGCAGAATCTCCAGGTCGTCGCGGTGGATGCCGTGGAGCGAATAGCCTACGGCGCGGTCTTTTGCGCGGTCGCGGCGGATGGTTTCCAACAGCGGCCCGCGCTGGCAGTGTGACGTGTACCTTAAGTCTACTTGCTCATGGCCTTCGGCAATGGCTGTATAGTACTGCTGGAAATAGGGGGTAATCAGCGTCACGTAGTGTTGCCGCTGGCCATAGATGTACTCGCCCTCTGCAGCCATTTGCTCTTCGAGAATGTCTAAGACGTCGGGGTCGGGCTCCTTGTCTTCTGCCTTCAGCAGGGTGTTGCGCTGCTGAAGGGCTTTGTTGTAGCGGTTGAGCGACTCCATGTAGGGACGGTTGAGCTGGGCGATGGCGAGGTCGAGCAGCCGGCGGCGCTCCTCGCTGCCCCCTTCTATTAATAAGGTGTCGTCGGGCGAAATCATTACCAGCGGAATGAGGCCGATATGTTCCGACAGCCGCTTGTATTCTTTTTTCCCCCTGCGGAAGTGTTTCTTAGTGCCCCGCTTCATGCCGCAATAAATGCTCACATCTTCGTCGTATTCGCCTTCGAGCACAAAGAACGGCTCGTCGTGGCGGATGACCAGCGAGTCTTGTGTGGTCTGGGCCGAGTGGCAGAAGGACAGGAAGTAGACCGCGTCGAGCACGTTAGTCTTTCCTGCGCCGTTCTGGCCTATGAAGCAATTGAACTTCGGCGACAGTAGCAGCTGGACGTCGGCAATGTTCTTGTAATTGAGTATTGAGAGCTTCTTTAGAATCATTATAGTCGTATTTGCCTGCAAATTTACAGCTTTTAGGGCTTAAAAACGAAAAAAGTTTGAAATAAATTTCAATATGTGCAATAAATTCCGTAATTTTGCGCCGCATTTATTGCGTTGTCATTGAAAAGTGATGATTGAAGACAAAAAACAAGTAAAATATTAACGACAAAAATGGCAGATTTAAAAAACAAACAGAGTGCAACCTCCATGGAGGAGACACTCAGCAACAGTGAGGCATTCTTCCTCAAGTACAAAAACGCTATCATCGGCTGCATCTGTGCCCTCGTGGTTATCGTGGCAGGTGTGGTGCTCTACAAGAACTATGTTTCCGGTCCGCAGGAGCAGAAGGCCAGCACGGCCATTGCAAAGGCCGAGGAACTTTTTGCCAATCAGCAGTATGACCTCGCCCTGAATGGCGACAGCACGGGCGTGAAAGGATTTCTGCAGATTGCCTCTGAGTTTGGTTCGACAAAGGCTGGTAATTTGGCCAACCTCTATGCAGGCTTGTGCTATGCCCATATTGAGCAGTGGCAGGAGGCCGCACAGTTCTTAGAGAAGTATAGTGGTGGCGACGACCAGATGGTTTCGCCCGCTGCTTTGGGGGCACTCGGCAATGCCTACGCTCATCTGGAGCAGCTCGACAAGGCAGTGTCGACACTGAAGAAGGCTGCTGAGAAGGCCGACAACAACTCGCTGTCGCCCACCTTCCTGATTCAGGCTGGACAGATTCTGGAGAGCCAGAACAAGAAGGACGAAGCACTGAAACTTTACAAGCAGGTGAAGGAGAAGTACTTCCAGTCTATGCAGTATCAGACCATCGACGAGTATATTGAGCGCGTTTCAGAGTAAGACTGACAATTGGAGATTCAATAAGTGGCTACCAAAAATCTTTCTGAATATAACGTTGACAAGGTGCCCGATGCGTCGAACATGATTTTCGGCATTGTCGTGGCTGAGTGGAACCCCGAGATAACGGGTGCCTTGCTCGACGGTTGTGTGTCGACGCTTGAAAAGCATGGCGCGTTGCCCGAGAATATCCATGTGAAGACCGTACCCGGTTCGTTTGAGCTCATCTACGGAGCCCGCCAGATGACGCTCAACGACGGCTATGATGCAGTTATTATTCTTGGTTCGGTCATCAGGGGCGAGACACCTCACTTCGACTATATCTGTCAAGGGGTCACCGAAGGTATTGCCCGCCTGAATGCCACGAACAATATTCCCGTTGTCTTCGGGCTTCTGACCACCAATGACTTGCAGCAAGCCAAAGACCGTGCAGGCGGACGGTTGGGCAATAAGGGCGACGAATGTGCCGTAGTAGCCATTAAGATGGCGAAATTCTGAAATTGCATCATGAAATTTATCAGTTGGAATGTAAATGGCCTGCGGGCTTGTGAACAGAAAGGATTCAGCGACATCTTCCGCAAGATGGACGCTGATTTCTTCTGTCTGCAAGAAACGAAGATGCAGGAGGGACAGCTCGACATAGCTTTCGAGGGCTATGAGTCGTATTGGAACTCGGCCGAGAAGAAGGGCTATAGCGGCACGGCTGTTTTCACCAAGCACAAGCCGCTCAACGTGACTCGTGGCATCGGCATTGAGGAGCACGACCATGAAGGACGCGTCATTACGCTTGAGATGGACGATTTCTTCTTGGTGACGGTCTACGTGCCGAACTCGCAGGATGAGCTGAAACGGCTGGACTACCGCATGCAGTGGGAGGACGATTTCCAGGCTTATCTGCAACGCCTCGACCAACAGAAACCAGTCATTGTGTGTGGCGACCTGAACGTGGCCCACGAGGAAATCGACATCAAGAACCCTAAGACCAATCGTCGTAATGCGGGCTTCACCGATGAAGAACGGGCCAAGTTTACACAGTGGCTGAGCCGAGGGTTTAAAGACACCTTTCGCGAACTCTATCCTGATCAGGTTACTTATTCCTGGTGGTCATACCGCTTTCAGGCCCGCCAGAAAAATGCAGGCTGGCGCATTGACTATTTTGTGGTTTCCAACAGCCTGATGGACAGAGTGACAGATGCCAAGATTCATACCGATATTTTGGGCAGTGACCACTGTCCCGTAGAACTTGACATAAAGTGAAAAGATAAAAAGGTAAAAAAAATCGGAAAAAAATAGTTGATTTTGACATCTTTTTTGTAACTTTGCAACTTAAAGCACTGTTACATCTATGGATCATATTAGAAATTTCTGTATCATCGCACACATTGACCACGGAAAATCGACGCTTGCAGACCGTCTGTTAGAGCGCACTCAGACCATCCAGGTTACTGAGGGGCAAATGCTTGACGATATGGATTTGGAGCGTGAGCGTGGCATCACTATTAAGAGTCACGCCATTCAGATGGAATATGTGAAGGATGGAGAAAAATACATACTGAATCTTATTGACACACCAGGGCATGTTGACTTCTCGTACGAGGTTTCACGCTCAATAGCTGCCTGCGAGGGCGCCTTGCTGGTGGTCGATGCGACTCAGGGCGTACAGGCCCAGACCATCTCGAACCTCTATATGGCCATAGACAATAATCTGGAAATTATTCCTGTCATTAATAAGATTGACATGCCATCGGCCATGCCCGAAGAGGTGGAAGACGAGATTGTAGACCTGATAGGCTGTAATCCGGAAGACATTATCCGTGCGTCGGGCAAGACAGGAGAGGGAGTGGATGACATCCTGAATGCCGTAGTCGACCGTATTCCACATCCAGTGGGCGACGAGAATGCTCCGCTGCAGGCACTTATTTTCGACTCGGTGTTTAATTCTTTCCGGGGTATCATAGCCTATTTCAAGATTATGAACGGCTCTATATCAAAGGGCGACAAGGTGAAGTTCTTTAATACAGGAATGGAGTATGATGCCGACGAGGTGGGTGTGCTGAAGATGGATATGATTCCCCGAAAGACGCTGGGAACTGGTGATGTGGGCTATATAATAAGTGGTATAAAGGATTCGAAGGAAGTGAAAGTGGGTGATACCATTACGCATGTAGACCATCCTTGTACTACGGCCATTGAGGGTTTTCAGGAGGTAAAGCCTATGGTCTTTGCCGGTGTCTATCCCATTGAGCCTACTGACTATGAAAACCTCCGTGCCTCGCTTGAGAAGCTACAGCTGAACGACGCTTCACTGACTTTCGTGCCAGAAACGTCGATAGCCTTGGGCTTCGGTTTCCGTTGTGGCTTCCTTGGACTGCTCCACATGGAGATTGTACAGGAACGGTTAGACCGTGAGTTCAATATGGATGTCATCACTACGGTGCCAAATGTTACCTATATGTGCTACACCAAGCAGGGAGAGGTGAAAGAGGTACACAATCCGTCAGGACTGCCCGAACAGGTGATGATTGAGCGCATTGAAGAGCCATATATCCGTGCCTCCATAATTACTGCCGCCGACTATATCGGTCCCATTATGACTCTTTGCCTCGACAAGCGTGGAGAACTGATTGACCAACAGTATGTTAGTGGTAATCGTATTGAACTTCACTTTATGCTGCCCTTGGGCGAAATCGTGATTGACTTCTATGACAAGTTGAAGAGCATATCCAAGGGATACGCCTCGTTCGATTACCACATTGATTCGTTCCGACCGTCGAAGCTTGTCAAGCTCGATATTCTTCTGAATGGTGAGCCTGTCGATGCGCTTTCCACGCTCACGCATCAGGACAATGCCGTCACCTTTGGCCGAAGAATGTGCGAGAAATTGAAAGAGCTTATTCCCCGTCAGCAGTTCGACATAGCCATTCAGGCTGCCATCGGTGCAAAGATTATTGCCCGTGAGACGGTGAAGCAAGTGCGCAAGGATGTGCTGGCCAAATGCTATGGTGGCGATGTGAGCCGAAAGCGAAAACTACTTGAGAAGCAGAAGCGCGGAAAGAAGCGGATGAAACAGATTGGCAATGTCGAAGTGCCGCAGAAAGCTTTCCTTGCCGTATTAAAACTGGACTAACGACCTAAATAATATCAGAATAAGATGCCGAACCTAAGTTTAACGAAGCGCGATGTGGCCCGCGAATTGGCCCGAAGATATAGTACGATGACCCATGACGAGCTCGATATCTTGGAGAGTGTGCTCGTCCCGATGAAATTTGCCAAGGGTGAGAAGATTCTTAATGAAGGTGAAACCTGTACGAGCATCTACTGGATAGTGAAAGGTCTCGTGCGGCAGTACTATTACAAGAATGGTAAGGAACTGACGGAGTATATGGCTGTTGAAAACACTGTCATGATGAGTATTGAGAGTCTTTTCAAGGAAAAGCCATCATTGCAGATTATCCAAGCCCTTGAACCGACCATTGTCTATGCGCTGCCTAAAGCTGAACTCGAAGCTGTAGCCATGCGTAGTGTGAACATACAGATTCTATACCGTAAGATTCTTGAGGAATCTCTCATCATCAGCCAGCTACGTGCTGATATGCTTCGTTTTGAGTCGGCACAGGACCGTTATCAGAAACTGGTGAAGAGCTCACCACAGTTAGTGCTTCGTGCTCCTTTAGTGTATATTGCCAGCTATTTGCAAATGACGCCAGAGACACTCAGCCGGGTGCGAACAGCTGCATTAATGAATGGTTAGGACGTAGCGTCTTTCTGCTTTAAGCATGCCAAACGACTTTTTCCGCTTCAGGCAATTTCTTGTCAGGCAGTCAGCATGTGGAATGAAGGTAGGCACCGACGGCACTTTGTTAGGTGCATGGGCAAATGGCGGCCGGCGAATCTTAGACGTAGGCACGGGCACAGGGCTAATCGCACTGATGATGGCTCAGCGCTTTCCTGAAGCAGGAGTGACGGCCATCGACATAGACCACGATGCCTGCATGCAAGCAGCTGAGAATGTGGAGAATAGCGTCTTCTCTTCTCGTATAGTAGTAGTCGAAAGAAATGTCGTCGACTTCTCGTCACCCTCTCTGTTTGACGCCATCGTCTCGAATCCCCCTTATTATAATCGTTCGTTGGCATGTTCCAATTTGCAAAGGACAGTAGCCCGTCACTGTGTTTCGCTATCCTATAGAGAATTAATTGCAGCAGCATGGCGACTGCTTGATGAAGAAGGTGAACTCTCGGTTGTCATACCCTTCGACTACAAGAATTCCTTTGATAGCGAAGCTGTAATGGCAGGTTTTTTCAAATCTCGAGAGTGTGCTGTAAGGACCAATCTTCGTAAGGCTCCTCGCAGGTATCTGCTGGCTTATAGGAAACATCAGGTGTGTTTGGAAAAAACGGAAGGTATCATTGAAGACGCGCCTCATGTGCGCTCGGCGTGGTATAGTAGTTTGACGAAAGATTTCTATCTATGAATATTGTATTACTTCAACTTGACATTCAATGGAACAATCCTATTGCTAACATCGTCAGGGCTGAGAACATGATGCGTCAGGCGTCTGGTGCCGACCTGTACGTATTGCCAGAGATGTGGGCTACAGGTTTCGTAACCCATCCTGAAGGTGTGGCTGAAGACGAGGCAACGGCACTGTCGTTGCAATGGATGCGAACAACGGCACGTGCATTAAAATGTGCCATTGCAGGAAGTCTGGCTGTGAAATTGGAAAACGGAACTTTCCGTAACCGGCTTTATTTCGTGACGCCTGATGGTGAGTCTTACTATGACAAGCACCATCTTTTCACTCACGGTCATGAGCATGAGTGCTATGTGGCGGGCCATTCGCATGTCATTGTGAGCTGGAAGGATTTCCGCTTGCTGTTGCTCACATGCTATGACCTGCGTTTTCCTGTGTGGGCACGTTATGGCTTGGCTGGTAAGTACGATGCTATTCTTTTGGTGGCAAACTGGCCTGCGGTGCGACAGGAGGCGTGGCATGTTCTTACAAGGGCAAGAGCCATTGAGAATCAGTGTTATGTCATTGCCGTCAACAGGGTTGGAGATGACGCAATAGGACATTATGTCGGTGACTCTGTGCTCATCGACCCGATTGGACGCATAATAGCTGAAGCACACAATAATATTGAGCAACCGATAAAATCGGTACTCAATATTGATACGCTTTTAAAACGGAGAAACCATTTCCCCGTATTAGATGACCGCGACTGCTATCCGATGGTATAGGCAGCAACGACTGCCAAGCCCATGATGACTGCAATTACACACAATACCCGGAATAGCCATTTCTGGATTTTCTTCCGTCGTTCGATAGCTAACAGGTTCTTACGCTTGAATTTGCTTGCACCGTCCATCTTATGATGATGGTGATGATGATGATGTTCTTCTGCCATTTTTATTGTATATTATAAATGAGTTTAACTTGCGAGTTCAAACCGCTGGGCATAGGCGCCCATTGGTCGTAAAGTGTTTTCTTATAATTGATGTCAACGACATTTATCTCTTCCATCTTTCGCCATGTCCTACCTTGCCTGTCCATTTCTGCTATTCGGTTGGCTGGCAGGTTGGTCACTTCGATTCTAATCTCGTTATCACCCGTTTTCAAAGTGCCTTGCGTATCGAGCACGTAGGGTATTGACCAGGCACAGCCAATAAACGTGCCGTTGATAAATACACGGGCACTCTCACGTACATCGCCAAGCTCTATTTTCCAATTGCCTTTCGGGTCTTCTTTCTTCGACATTTTGAACTTGGTGGTATAGACCCCCGTTCCCATAGTCACCTTTGTCTGATTGTCGAGTGTTTCCCACGTTTGCAGTTCGTTCAGCTGGTATGTCTTCTCTACTTTGGGGGCTTCTTCTATGAAAGAAAGAGTCCACGGGCCTTGCAGTACGATGTCGTTCTGTTTGTTATTGGCCTTTATCGGTGCGGGATTGCTGCCTTTGCCTTTGTCAAAGGTCTGGAGAATCATCGATTCTCCGCTACGCAGTGTGATGTCGACACAGTTGTTGCTGAAGAAAGCATCGGTAATATTGCCGTTAAGAGGGTTGAACCATTTGGCATCCCTGAACGGAACGGCCAGCCTTACGGTTTGGCTGATGTCATTGGGTGTCAGGTTTGCAATGAAGTAATGGTAGCCATTGGCGTTTTTGCGGCGAATGGCTTTCAGTCCGACCTTCGACTTCATATCCTCGGCTTGTGCAGCCTTGGCCATTTCTGTATTGCTGATGCCATACATGATGATTGCCCCTTGACGGCGCAGGTCTTCTATGTGCTGTCTGACGGTTTCAGGCATCTCGCCACTGCCGGGAATGATGAGTCCCTTGTAGCGTGTGCCAGCTTCGGTCTGAAGCATGCCATCTTTGAACGAAGTCTTCATTAGCAGGCGCTCTGAAATGTAGTCACAGTCGTAGCCCGCCTTGTCAATATCGATGATGGCTTGTCGAAACTCAGGAGCCAGCTTACCCATAGCGTGAATGGAGAACTGCATGAGCAACTTGCCTGTTTGTTTCTTCCACATGTCGCGAACGGGCAGATAGACAAGGAAGTCGTTGTCGGGCTGTCCCATCTGCAGGAAGCTCTGGCAGCGCTCTACGTACTCCATGAAATAGGGAGCATCACGCCAGATACTGTTGGTTGGGCTCATGTCGATGGAAGCGTAGAATTTCCATCCAGGCCACTCATCGTTACGAGGTGAATAGCAGGTGCCATGAAAGAACATGTGATTCACGCCGGCGCAGAACATCAGGTCAAGGTCGGGCTTCAATTGTGAGAGACTGGTCCGGAAATGCTCGGTCAGCCACGTAAAAGTCTCACTCGATGTGTAAGGCTTGCCGCATACGTGGGCTGCTGATGGTGCATACTTGAACATAGAATAGTCGGAATCGTTCTTGCGTGTCTTGCCTGGATCACTGCGCAAACCTTTGATTCCCAGTTCTGAGAGACCAAAGCCTTCAATTTCAGGAATGTCTACGGCTGCGTAGCAATCAATGAGGTTGGCAGGTGAGCCGTGAGCCTGATTCCTTGTCATTGCACCATGTGAGTGGGCCCATGCCGTCCATTGTTCTGTGAAGTTCTCCAAAAGCAGGTCGCCCAATGTTTCCCGATAATCACTTAAGACTTGTGGCTTGACATTTGATGCATGAGATTTCGCTTGACCGCCCATCGACTGTTCAATTAGTTCGGGCAGATAGTCTTCGAGCTTGTAGCCTCTGCGCTTTTCAAACTCTTTCAAGAGTGTTGGAGTCCATGTTGCCGCCTCTACCTCATAAGAGTCATTAAAGAAAGTGTGAGGGTAGGGGGTCTGAGTGCGGTCGAAGGCTTGCTCAATGTGCTTCAGATAATTGGCCACCGCCTGACGGTCGAAATGGTCTATGACCAATCCCTCACCTCCTGGAGCAGCCCGTTTCACCTTCATGACACCATATTTAATATATAAGGCGATGACTCGTAAGGCTGTGGATTTTTGATTTGAGAACTGAGACTTCTCAATGAAAAGTTTGCCGTTCTTCACATTAGGGGTAACATCGATTGCCCTACCGTCGGCGTAGAGCATCACTTTGTCAAGGAAAGCATTTTTTGCATCCTTTTCCGACAGTGAAAGGTCTATGGCATCTGTATCAGAATTGTCTGCCTGTAGACCTTTATGCCCATTAACAGTGTTCCAGACTCCTTCATCGTCGATTATCTTTTCGACAAAAACCACTTTGCAGGCACTTTCCCTCAATGGCACCCACGGACCCCCGAATGGCCACCCCGTACCTGTGGACATGTCTACCTCTACGCCATTGAGTTTGCCTTGTTCCATCGTGTAGCGCAGCATCTGCATCCATTTGTCAGAGAGATAGTCGATGTTGTTTGCCTGATTGCCCTGTACACCATAGAGAGGGGTTATTTCAAGCGAACCGATGCCGTGCTTGGCATATTCGGCGATATTCCATTGCAGGTTCTCTGTGTCGACAGCCGATCCCAGCCACCACCACCGGGCTCCAGCCTTCGACTCGGTGGTAGGCGTAGGCCATGACTGTCCCATTGCTGTGGTGACCGATATCAGAATGTAGAATGCAAAGACGGTTCTTCTCATAAGTAAATGATATGTTTGCTGTGAGTAAATAGCGTATTTACTGTGAGTAAATGGCATACTTGCTGTGAGTATCAGGCTTAGTTGCCATCGGGCTTTGTGTTTTCCACAATGCGCGAGGGAACCCATTTGAATGTTTTCCAATCGTCGGGTTGTGCAGGGTCGAAGTCCTTCCAGTCATTGCGCAGATAATTCACTATAGGCAGCTTCAGTTGTTTCATGCCCATCACCACACACTTGGCCACTTCGTAGGCACCGAAGGGATTGAAGTGGGTGTTGTCTTCCAGCTTGCGTCCGTACATCTCTTCCGGGTAATGCACCAATGCCCTTTTTGAGTCTTCGAATCCCAGTGTCTCGAAGAACACTTTGGTCATGGCATTTAGGTCGATGAGTGGCACGTTTTCTTTCTCGGCCACCATTTTCATGGCAGCGGGGAAGTCGCCGTGTGTGTTTAGCAGCGTCTTTTTGTCTTTGTCGAAAGCGCGACGCTGAGTGGGGGTGCAGAACACAATCTCTGCTCCTTTTTTGCGTACTTGGTCAATAAAAACCTTCAGTTGGTATTGGTAGTGATACCAGGGACCGTCGCCAGGCTTATGTTCCTTTTCATCGTTGTGGCCGAACTCTACAAACACATAGTCGCCCTTTTTCAGTGTGGTGAGAATCTTGTCGAGCCGGAACGAGCCAATGAACGTTCGTGCTGTCAATCCGCTTTCAGCATGGTTTGAGATGGCCACCTCCGGGCCAAACCAACGGGTAATCATCTGCCCCCATGAGGCCCATGGCTCATAGTTCTGGTCGACGACGGTCGAGTTGCCGCAGAGATAAATGGTAGGTACGTCGACAGCCTCAATAGAGATACTCTTCACTGCAGGCATCAAGCCGTTGAACTCCAACGTTAGCTTCTCGTCCCAGGCCAGATAGTCTTTCTCTCGGTCTTTAATCTTGACGCGGGTCTTCTCGTTGATTTGTGGTGAGCGCTTGTTCACGGTAAACTCATACGACAGCGTGTCCTTGGCCTTCTTGGTCTCGATGTTGTCCATCAGCAACCGTCGGCCTTCGGCACGAACTGTGGTGTTGCTGTTCTTCTTGCCTCCCAGTGTCACTTTCACCCGATAGTTGCCGTCAGGCACTTTCACCGAGAAATAGAAAGGCTCGGCAGGCTTGGAATCTCTCTTCTTGTCAGGGGCTGGCAGCACGTCATACCCATAGCCTGTTTCCTCTGAATAGATTGGCTGAGGCTTCGTCAGGTCAAATCTCCAGGTCTGTGCCTGAATCGACAGGGGTACGGCAGCAAATAAGAATACTAATAGTCTGTTCATCGTTGCGGCTTTTTGCGGTTAGCGTCTTTTAAACGAGTTCCACCTTATTAATATCTTGTTCCTTTTCACAATAATGACACTTCAAAGTACCTTCCGATACATGGAAGAAGGTCTTCATAGGCTCGTTGTTGGTGATGCACTTCGGGTTGTTGCATCGCACAATGCCATGAATCTCTCTCGGTGTGGTAACTGTCTTTTTCTCAACTACTTCGAAATCCTTGATAATGTTTAGCACGATGTTAGGTGCCAAGACCGACAGGCGGGATATTTCCTCGTCGGTGAAGAATTTGTCCTCCACCTTGATGATACCTTTCTTTCCAAGCTTTCTTGACAGGAAGTTATAGCCAATGGTTACGGGTGTTTGTAGCTCGTGGAGTCCAAGAAGTTGGGCCACCTGGTAGGTTTTCTCCGATGGAATATGGTCTATAACGGTGCCGTTTTGAATGGCGGCTACAAGCATTTCGTTTTTATGCATAGATAAAAAGAGTATGTCAGATTATTGTTTTGTCATTTTTCACATCTTCGAGGCTGATTCCCAGCACGTCGCAGAATATGGCTTCGCGGGCAAATAGCCCATTGCCTGCCTGCTGAATGTAATAGGCATGCGGATTGTCATCGACCTCGTAGGCAATCTCGTTGACGCGGGGAAGAGGGTGCAGCACCTTCAGGTTGCTCTTCACGCCTTTCAGCAAGTCATTATTCAGCACATACACATTCTTCACCCGTTCGTATTCCATCAGGTCGCTGAAGCGCTCTTTCTGTACGCGTGTCATATATAATATGTCGGCATTGGCTATCACCTCTTCGTCGAAATTCGTGTGCTCGGTATAATTTATGCCTTGCTCGTCGCAGTAGAGTTTGTATTCCATGGGCATCTGCAGCTCCTTGGGCGCAATGAATTGGAAGGTGGGGTTGAAGTGGCGCATGGCCATTAGGAGTGAATGCACGGTACGACCATATTTCAGGTCGCCCACCAGACAGATGTTCAGGTTTTCGAGCGAGCCTTGCGTCTTGTAGATGCTGTAGAGGTCGAGCATGCACTGCGAAGGATGCTGGTGGGCACCGTCGCCGGCATTGATAATAGGCACGGGGCTCACCTCCGATGCGTATTGGGCTGCCCCCTCGATATAATGCCGCATCACGATGACGTCGGCATAATTGGCCACCATCAGAATGGTGTCCTTCAGTGTCTCTCCTTTCGTGCCGCTGGTCACCTTCGGGTCGGCAAAGCCAATGACGCGAGCGCCAAGCCGCTGGGCAGCCGTCTCGAAGCTGAGACGTGTGCGGGTTGAGGGTTCGAAGAACAGGGTGGCCACCACCTTCCCCTTGAGCAACTCACGGTTCGGGTGGTTTTCAAACTCTTCAGCGAGCCTGATCATATACAAGATTTTATCACGTGTGAGATTGGCAATTGTGACGAAATTATGCTTCTCCATCAGTTTGATTGTGTTTATAGACTGCAAAATTAAACAATATTTTCGATAAACGTGCGATATTTGACAAGAAATTTGTATTTTTGCACTCAAATTTGAAATAGAATCGAAATGAGAAAACTATTTGTTCGCTTTTTATGGACGCTTCTTGCCATTACCGTGCTGGCTATCGGTGCCGGTTTTTGGGGTATTGCTAACGGCTATATTGGGCATCTGCCGCCTATCGAAGACTTGCAGAACCCCATTAACCGTTTTGCCACTCAGGTCTATTCCAGTGACGGGAAGATGATTGGCACGTGGAGCATGAGTCGTGAGAACCGTGTAATGGTCGACTATTCCAAGCTGTCGCCTTGGTTGGTAAAGGCCTTGGTGGCTACTGAGGACGAGCGCTTCTACGATCATTCTGGCATCGATTTCCTTGCCTTGGTACGCGCTGTGGTGAAACGCGGCATCATGGGGCAGAAGTCGGCTGGCGGCGGGTCGACGATTACGCAGCAGCTGGCCAAGCAGCTCTATACCGACGTGGCTCATAATTCCACTGAGCGAGCCATGCAGAAGCCTATAGAATGGGTGATTGCCGTAGAGCTGGAACGCAACTATACCAAGGATGAGATTATCACGCTCTATCTGAATTATTTCGATTTCCTGCATAACGCAGTAGGCATCAAGACTGCAGCCAACACCTATTTCTCGAAAGAGCCTGCCGACCTCAATATCTGTGAGAGCGCCACGCTCATAGGCTTGTGTAAGAATCCAAGCTACTTTAACCCTGTAAGGTTCAAGGAACGGTCGCTCAGCCGTCGCAATGTGGTGCTGGGTCAGATGCTGCGTTGCGATTATATTACGAAGGAGCAGTACGATAGTTGTGTGGCCACGCCAATGGAACTCCATTTCCACGTGGCCGACCATAAGGAAGGCATCGCTACCTACTTCCGCGATTTCCTGCGCCGCTACATGATGGCGAAGAAACCCGTTCGGAAAGACTATCCCTCATGGGGATACGTCAAGTACTTCATGGACTCTCTGGCATGGGAGCAGGATCCCCTGTTCGGCTGGTGCAACAAGAACCGTCGTCGCGATGGTGAACTATACAACCTCTATACCGACGGACTAAAGGTCTATACCACCGTCGATTCGCGCATGCAGCGCTATGCCGAGCAGTCGTGCTTTAGTCATGTGGTGAAGTTCCTACAGCCAGAGTTCGACAAGAGCCGTAAGAGCAAGCGCAACTTCCCTTATAGCGACCTTGGTGCCGAGCAGGTCAATCAGATTCTGGAGCGTTCCATGCGGCAAAGCGACCGCTATCGCATCATGAAGAATGCCGGTGCTACCGACGAGGCAATCAGGAAGGCATTCCAAACCCCGACCGACATGCAGGTGTTTACATACCATGGCGATGTCGATACGGTCATGACGCCACTCGACTCCATCCGCTATCTGAAGTCCTTCCTGCGCACTGGCTTCTTCAGCATGTGTCCGCAGGATGGCCATGTGAAGGCCTACGTGGGCGGTCTCGATTTCACCCATTTTGCCTATGATATGGCTACCGAGGGCCGCCGACAGGTGGGCTCGACCATCAAGCCTTTCCTCTATTCGCTGGCCATGGAAGACGGCATGACTCCTTGCGACCAGGCTCCCAACGTGCAGCAAACCTATATGGTGGCAGGTCATCCCTGGACGCCGCGCAACGGCAGTCGGTCGCGCTATGGCGAGATGGTCACGCTGAAATGGGGACTACAGCAGTCGAACAACTGGATTTCGGCCTATCTCATGTCACGGCTGAATCCGCAGCACTTTGTCGACCTGCTCCACGAATACGGTATTCGCAATCCCGAGATACACCCGTCGATGGCACTGTGTCTGGGGCCGTGCGACATCACCGTTCAGGAAATGGTGTCGGCCTATACCGCTTTTGTCAATCATGGCATCAGGGTGGCCCCCATGTACGTCACTCGTATCGTCGACAATGAGGGCAATGAGGTGGCCCATTTCGAGCCGCGCATGAACGAGGTGATCAGCGACGCCAGCGCCCACAAGATGCTCTATATGCTCAAGGCTGTCGTCGATGGCGGCACGGCGGGACGCTTGCGCTTCCGCTACGGTCTTACGGCCGAGCTGGGAGGAAAGACGGGCACTACCAACAACAACAGCGATGCCTGGTTCATGGGGCTTTCGCCACGCTTAGTGAGCGGCTGCTGGGTGGGTGGCGACGACCGCGACATCCACTTCAACAACATGTCGATGGGGCAGGGCGCAACAATGGCACTACCCATTTTCGCCTACTATATGCAGAAGGTCTATAAAGACACGCAGCTGGGCTACAGTCAGGACGAGCACTTCGACATACCCGAAATCTTTGACCCCTGTGCCGGCAGTCTTTCCGGCGATGACGAGCTTGAGGAGGGAATACCCGTAGAAGAAGTTTTCGAGTAAGAGAGACGCGTCATTGCCTGCGCCTGAATTCGGAGCAGACAATGGCGGTGGCGATGGCCACGTTGAGGCTCTCGGCACCCCTGCCAAATGCAGGAATGAGTAGCCTGTGGCCCACAAGCTGGCGAACGCTTGGCGAAATGCCGTTGCCTTCATTGCCCATGACGATGATGCCCTCGCTGCTTAATTGCTGCCCGTAGATGCTGTCACCGTCGAGCAGAGTACCGTAGACGGGTAGGGTGGTGTTGCGGAGCAGTTCTTCCATGTTGACATAGCAGACTTTCACCCTTGCAATGCTGCCCATCGTTGCCTGCACCACTTTCGGGTTCCAGGCGTCGGCCGTCTCGTAAGAGCAGAACACGGTTGCAATGCCAAACCAGTCGGCAATGCGGATGATGGTGCCCAAGTTGCCGGGGTCCTGAATGCCGTCGAGAGCCAGAAAGAGCCGTTGGGAGGAGTGGCTCTCGAGTAGCGATGGCTGTGCTTCTGAATGGTCGTGGGGGGTGGGGAAAAGAGCCAGCACCTGTTGGGGATGCTGCAGAAAACTGATTTTCCGCAGTTCGTCGTCGCTCACTCGAATGGCCTCGTTCTGTCCCGTCCACGCATCGGTGGCAAAGAGCTGGCGAGGTTTCCACCCGCAGTCGAGCAAGTCGCCCACAACCTTCGGCCCTTCGGCCACGAACAGACCTTCGCGCTGGCGAAACTTCTTCAACTCCAGCTGCCGTATGAACTTTATCTGGTTCTTGCTAATATGGCCTTTCAGGTCGTTTCTATGCAGGGTTTTCATTACTTGCTTGCAACCTTCTTCGTGACGACTCCTTGGGCAGTTGTTTCGCGTATGACGTAGAGACCGCGAGGCAGTTGGCGCTTGTCATGGAAAGGCAGCAGGCGGCCAAAAGCATCGTAAATGAGCGTTTGCGGAATGGCGGTTATGGCAGTCGCAACATCCTCTATGCCCGACGGACTGACAAGAGCGTTCACCACGATGGTATCCGTAACCTTCTCCTTGTTCAGACCCGTGAGGTTGATGACGAACTTGTAAGTGCAGGGGTTGGTGAAATAGCCCTCGAAGCTGAGCGTGTGGTTAGTGTAGTCAGTACTGCGCCTGATGCTGTCGGGCAGCCCCGTCTTCTGTGTGCCGTCGGGCAGCACGTATTTTGGGTTCGAGATAATGCTGCAGTAGCGGGTGCTGGCGGTGTAGAAGAGCGAGTCGCCTACGACCACGTCGACCTCCTTCTTGTCGTTGACGATGCGGGGCATCATGGCATCGGGCAGGTAATAGCCCAAGTGCGGCGGCTGGTTATAGGCCGTGTTCTGCCAGCAGACGGCCATGCGGTAGGTGTGGTCGTGCATCAGCGTGGGCACACGGTAGGGACTCTCAGTATTGGTCGTAAAGATGTTGATGGTGGCGTTGTCGGTCGTCGACCACAGGATGATTTCCTCGCGCCAGTCGCCCAGGATGTCGGCTTGCAGGCAGGGAGTCGACTTCGTGCCGTTGCAGGTGCTCGACGAGTTGTAGTCGTAAAGATTCTTCGAGTTCAGGTAGAGTCGGGCAGTGCCGTTGCCGTTCCATTTGTCTATCTTGCCACCGTCGAAGAGCTCCTCCTGCAGGTCGCTGTCCCAATAGATGCGGAAGTTAGTAGAGCCGTGACTGGCCGACACGGCGCTGCCCGTGATGGCGCTGCGGGCACTGCCGTCGCTGCTCGACCAGAACAGCGAGCCTCGCACGTTGCCGTCAAACTGTCCCGCTATGCCGCGCCCGTTGTCGACACCCTCCGGGCCGCCTTTCAGCAAGACCTCGCCGGTGGCGGCATCGTGCAGGTCCCAGGCGTAAGTGCCCTTTTCCTCATGCACCTGGAACACCTCCAGGCCAGGGCGATCAGGATTGTGGTCGGCCAGATGGATGGCATCGCCATGGCCGAAGCCCGTGCCATAGAGCAGGCGCCCGTTGTCGTCGACAGCACCCGACCCCCATACAATCTCGTCGCAGCCGTCGCCGTCGACATCGGCCACCGACAGATTATGGTTGCCGTTGCCATACATCGTGCCGCTGCCACTGCCGCCGGTGGGCTTGCAGCCCACGTAGCTCTTGGTCGATGCCTTGCCGCCCGCATCCCATGTAGTGACACTATAGTTGGTCGTAGCCGCCGAGGAATGGAGCCATCGGGGGCGCAGCCGCTCACCGTCGAAGTCGACGGCCCAGATATAGGCGAAGGTATAGTAGCCGCGACAGAAAATGCCGCTGGCCGGCTTGCCGGGACCGTCGAGACAGGCCACCGCCGCCAGATAGCGCTCGCCGCGGTTGCCATAGTTGCCCTTGTCGGTCTTGCTGCTGCCTCCCCAGTTGAAGGTGCCTTCCGCCTCGCTCAGTTCAGCCTTGGCATTGCGGTTGGGATAATAGGCTATGGTGTGGAGGGCCTTACCCGTGAGGCCGCTGAACACGGTCAGGTACTCCTGCCCGCCATTAATGCGGCCGGCACCCTCGCTCACCCAGTCCTTAGTGTTGCTGGCAGCCCTTATCAGCCCGTCGGTAGCCGCCTGGTTCACGTAGTTCCCCTCCCCGTCTTTCGAGCCAGGCGCCGTTTTGCAAACAAGCTCCGCACGGCCGTCGCCGTCGAAGTCATAGACCATAAACTGCGTGTAGTGGGCACCGGCGCGGATATTCCTGCCCAGGTCTATGCGCCAAAGCATCTTGCATTTCACGGCGCTGCCGTCGGCAGCCACTTCCGTCCCGTCGTAGCACAGCTTGTAGCAGTCAATGTAGACGATGCCCGTGACGCCGTTTTGCGAGTTGTCCTTCGAGTTCGAGGGATCCCACTTCACAAAAAGCTCATACTGCCCGTCGCCATCGACGTCGCCCACCGACATGTCGTTGGGACTGTAGTCATACTCCTGGCCATTGGGATAGGAAACAGACTCGCTGTTGATGGTAGTAGAGTAGGGCTTGGTAATGCCTGAGGCAGGACGGTTGAGCCGGACGGGATTGTAGACGAGCGTCCATGCCTTCACGGCCTTGCTCGTGTCTGCGGGCAGGCCGTCGACCTTCGTCACCACTTGGTAGGAAGCTCCTTTTGCACCACTGGCATCTTTGTAGTTGGTCTTATAAAGATTGGTGGCAATGGTAGTGCCGTTGCGGACGACGTCGAAACGGGTGTTGTCCTCATTGTCAGTCCCCAAGAAGCGCCAGCTTACGAAGTTGCCGCTGCCAGAGCCGTTGGGCAAGGCCACCACGCCCCTGTCGAGCAGTTCCATTTGGCTCGTTGGCGTGTTCTGGGCAGACAAGTTCACGGTTGCAGCCATAAAGAGCGCTGAGCAGAATAATCTTCCATTCATTTTTTTAAGTAGTTTTTTTTGATTACACGACTGCAAACTTACACAAAAAAAATGAAACAGCCATCTGTCGGGACGAAAAAAAGCAAAAAACGATGTCCTTTAATCAAAAATTCAGCTTCCGCAAGTTCTTTTCTACCACAGATTACGCGGATTGGACGGATACAGAAAAAAAACCGTTTCCTGACTTCGGGATTGCGTCACCTCGTAAAAGTTGTAAATGTTTAGTTGTATTTTCGCACTTTCCGCAGAATCTTCGGTGTTTCGCGTGATTTCGGGTAAAAAAGACACCTAAGGTATACCTGCTACTTCTCCACGCTGCCCTGCTGTGTGGCGTACTCGCGCTCCTGTAGCGCCTGTTGGTCGGTTATTCGACAGATAATTTCCATACGTTCTTTTTTTTATTAATAGGTTAATACTCATGTTTGCAAGGCGAGGTGGCCACCTCGCAAATGTTTGATACAACATTACAACATTACAAC
>CAJONO010000165.1 GCA_905235905.1 uncultured Prevotella sp. | reverse complement strand
GGTGAGGCCTTCGGAGGCTATGGCGACTACTTCAACGGCCACGAGGACGACAATGCCATCTGCTATCTGACATTGGCCAACTGCCTGATCCATGAGGTCAACAAGAATGCCATCACCATTGCCGAGGAGGTGTCAGGTATGCCCGGTCTGGCAGCTAAGTTTGAGGATGGCGGCTATGGCTTTGACTACCGTATGGCCATGAACATTCCCGACTACTGGATCAAGACCATCAAGGAGGTGCGCGACGAGGACATCAACGTCTGCTCCATCTTCTGGGAGGTCAAGAACCGTCGTCCCGACGAGAAGACCATCTCCTACTGCGAGAGCCACGACCAGGCACTCGTGGGCGACAAGACCATCATCTTCCGCCTCATCGATGCCGACATGTACTGGCACTTCGCCAAGAAGGACATCAACGGTGTGGCTGAGCGCGGCATTGCCCTGCACAAGATGATACGATTAGTGACGGCAGCGGCCATCAACGGCGGCTACCTGAACTTCATGGGCAATGAGTTCGGACACCCGGAGTGGATCGACTTCCCCCGCGAGGGCAACGGATGGAGCTACAAGTATGCCCGCCGCCAGTGGAACCTGGTCGATAACAAGGACTTGTGCTATCACTGGTTAGGCGACTTCGACCGCGAGATGCTGAAGGTCATCAAGAGCGTACGCAACTTCCAGAACAAGCCCGTGGTCGAAATCTGGCACAACGACGGCGACCAGGTGCTGGCCTTCATGCGCGGCGACCTCATCTTTGTGTTCAACTTCTCGCCTACGCAGTCGTTTACCGACTATGGATTCCTGGTGCCTACGGGTTCTTACGAAGTGGTGCTCAACACCGACTCGAAAGACTTCGGCGGCTTCGGCTTTGCCGACGACTCGGTGTCCCACTTCACCAACTACGACCCGCTCTACGTGAAAGACCATAAGGAGTGGCTCAAACTCTATATCCCTGCCCGTTCGGCAGTGGTGCTAAAGAAAATCTGATGAGATATTATAACCAAGCAAAGAAGAATAGCACCATCACCGTCAGGGTGATGTGTGCTATTGTCTTCTGTCTCTTCTGCTTTAGCTGGCTCTACTGGTTTCAAGCCGACCTGCTGACAGTAGTACAACACGTGCTGAGCGGCGGGGCCACCCACTATGAGCGGACAACAGGTGCCATTCTTATCACCGTCATTCTGCAACTCTTGCAAGTAGCGGTGGGCACCATAGTCCGGCTCTACCGCCGCAGCCACGCCCTCACCTATTTCCCATCCATGCTTCTGCTGGCAATTCTCAGCGACGTCAATGCCGACATCGACCACCATGTGTTGCTCGGAAGCTGGTGCTGGCTGGCACCGCTTGTGCTGGTGGCCTGGGGCGCTGCTGTTTGGCTGGCCCGGCAAATCGTGCCATTTCCTTCAGACAAAGAGCCTACGGGTATGCTCTCGCGCCGCTCGTGGAGCAACATGCTCATCATGACAATCATGATGCTTGCCGTCGCTGCCGTGAGCAACACGAATGCCGTCTTCCACTATCGTGCCCATGCAGAGCAAGCCCTCCTGCATAACGACATCGACGAGGCATTGCTGACAGGCCGACGGTCAGAAGAGACCGACGCGAGCCTTACCATGCTACGGGCCTACGCACTGTCGTTGAAAGGCTACATGGCCGAACGGCTTTTCGAATACCCTATCGCCGGCAAGGGCAGCGACCTGCTGCCACTTTCCGAAAGCAGCTCGCGCTTCCTGCTGCTGTCGCCCGACTCGCTCTTCCGTCATTTGGGTGCCAGACCTCGTGGCGAGATGACTGCCGACACCTACTATTATCTTTTAGAGCGCGACACGCTGGCGACGCCCGCCCTTGCAGACTACCGCCTTTGCGGCATGCTCATCGACAAAGACATAGACCGTTTTGCCCACACGCTGGGCAAATACTATGCCATCGACGACTCGCTGCCCAAGCACTACAAGGAAGCACTCACGCTCTACACACACCAGCGCAGCAAGCCCGTCGTCGTCTACCATAACCCCGTAAACGACGAAGACTGGCACGATTTCCAGGAGTTAGAGAAACAGTATTCCCTCGCCAGTGAGCGCAGGGACAAAGTGAAAACACGCTACGCCACTTCCTATTGGTACTATTTCTTCTATCAGTAAACACACAGCAACGCGCCGCCTTCACACAATGATGAGCGGCGCGTTGCTTCTTTTTTGCGTAGTTAATTCCCCACTATTGCCGGTTCTTGCCTTGCCTCAACAGCAAGCACTACTTGCACTCCCCTTCTCCGTAGACGTAGTTGAAGGCACCGCTGGTATAGTCGAAAATCTCCTCAGGACGGAAGAAGCGCTTCAGCTCAATGGCGGCATTTTCGACGGAGTCCGATGCGTGGACAATGTTCTGCTGGTTGCTCACCGAATAGTCGCCACGAATGGTGCCGGGAGCAGCCTCACGGCCATTGGTAACGCCGGCCATAACACGAACCACCTTAACGGCATCGACACCAGAGATGGCCAAAGCTACCACCGGCGAGGCCTGCATAGAGGCGGCAAGCGAGGGGAAGAAAGGACGGTCTACCAGATGTGCATAGTGCTCCTTCAGGATGGCATCGCTGAGCTGCATCATCTTCATACCCGAAATACGAAGTCCGCGACGCTCGAAACGGTTCACAATCTCGCCAATAAGCTGGCGCTGTACGCAACTGGGTTTTAGCAATACGAGTGTTGTTTCCATAGAAGAAAATTGTTTTAGATAATTGTATAGAATGAGAAAATCACTTAAATATGGTGCAAAAATACATATTTTATTCTATATATCGCACATAAAATGCCGAAAAATGTGTGTTTTTGATTTTTTTTCCTTAACTTTGCAGCGTAACATACTATTATTTTCGTCATGTTTAGCAAAGAAACCTACATTCGCCGTCGCCAGGAGCTGAAAAGACTCGTGGGCGAAGGCTTGATTCTCCTTTTCGGAAACAACGAGTCGCCAGCCAACTATCCTGCCAACGGCTATTCGCCAATGCGTCAGGATTCTACGTTCCTCTATTATTTCGGTCAGCACCGCGACGGGCTGGTGGGCATCATCGACGTCGACAACGACACCGAGATGCTCATAGGCGACGACATCGACATAGAAGACATCGTGTGGATGGGCTTCGTGCCCTCTGTGGCCGACCTTGCCGCCGAGGTGGGCGTGCCCCGGACCGCCCCACTTTCAGAGCTCAAGGCTCAACTCTCAACTCTCAACTCTCAACTCTCAACTCTCAAACCTCAAACCTCAAACCTCAAACCAAAGGTTCACTTCCTGCCGCCCTATCGTCACGACACGATGATTCAAATCATGGACTTACTGGGCATTCACCCCTCACAGCAGAAAGAACGCGCCTCGCTGCCTCTGATAAAGGCGGTGGTGAAGATGCGCTCGACCAAGGAGCCGCAAGAGATTGAGGCCATCGAGCGGGCCTGCGACGTGGGCTATGCTATGCACACCACAGCCCAGCTGCTCATCAAGCCCGGAGTCACCGAGCGCTTCGTAGGCGGCCAGGTCGACGGCATCGCCCGCTCATTAGCACAGGGAGTCTCGTTTGCCACCATCTTCTCACAGCACGGCGAGATTATGCACGGCAACCCGTCAGACTCACTCCTCGAAGCAGGGCGCCTCGCCTTGTGCGATGCAGGCTGCGAGCTCGACGACTACTGCTCCGACAACACCCGCACAATGCCCGTCAACGGCAAGTTCACCCAGCGTCAGCTCGAAATCTACTCCATCGTCGAGGCCTGTCACGACTACGTTTTAGAGGTGGCCAAGCCCGGCGTAAAATATCAAGATGTTCACTTTGCCGTCTGCCGGCTTATGACCGACCGGCTGAAGGAGCTGGGCCTGATGAAGGGCGATACCGACGAGGCCGTCCGCGCCGGAGCACACGCTATGTTCCTGCCTCATGGCTTGGGCCACATGATGGGCATGGACGTTCACGATATGGAGGGACTCGGTCAGATCTACGTGGGCTTCGACGACGAGACGCGCCCCAACCTCGAACAGTTCGGCACCAACTGCCTGCGCATGGGCCGACGGCTGCAGGAGGGCTTCGTCGTCACCGACGAGCCGGGCATCTACTTCATCCCCCACCTCATCGACCTATGGCGCAGCGAAGGCCACTGCAAGGAGTTCCTCAACTTCGACCTTCTTGACACCTACAAGGACTTCGGCGGCATCCGCATCGAGGACGATTTGCTCATCACCAAGGACGGCTGCCGCTTCCTTGGCAGCAAGCGCATACCATACCATCCACAGGAACTGGAAGACTTCATGGCACAGCAACCTTAAAACCATGTGCAGCCGACTTTATAGGATATGAACACCGCGCTAACAGAGGAGAACTATGAGGCCTTGTCGAAATATAGAGAAGAATAACATTAGAATTATCACATAGTACAAACTCATAAACTCAAAACACTATGACATAGCGACGAACACTATCGGGGGAGAACTACAACCCAAAGGCGACACAAAGTGACGCGCTCCCCAAGGGACTAAACAACAAACAATTATTAACCAACGAGTAAGGATTGTGCGTCAGAGTCCCGTTCGATTGATTTTTTAAGATTTGAGCTTTCTGCTCTTGTCTCTCTCAGTAGCCGAATACCGCCAATATTCACAACGTGAGAGCAAGCAGTTCAGAAGGTTCACGTCCATTGGGCGTGAACTGTTCTTGCTTGTTTACGTTGTATGGTCACTTGGCGGTAACCTAGGCTCTGAGAATAAGCATCGGATGGTTTCACGCCTTTTCTTATTCCCCAAACAAATGTAAACGTAATGAAAAAGACAATTGCTTTCTTGGCAATGGCGCTTCTCTCTATCAGTGAGGGACTGGCGTACGTGACGATTAACGGAATCAATTACAATTTGGATTGGTCTGCAAAGACCGCAACAGTGACCCAGTGTTGGCTGCTGACGGGCGACATCACCATTCCGAATACGGTTGTAAGCGGCACAACAAGTTTTAATGTAACTGCAATAGAATCTGACGCTTTCGAATTATCAGAAATCACATCCGTAACGATAGAGGGCGTTCCAACAATCGGAGAACGTGCTTTTTATTGGTGCTCTCAACTATCTTCGGTTACCCTTTCCGAAGGCATAAAGTCAATTGGGGACTATGCATTCAAAGGTTGTTCTCAGCTGACATCACTCCATATTCCAAAGAGCGTGACAAGCATCGGTAAAGGCATCACTGCCGAATGCAACAAACTGGTTTCCATCACAGTTGCCGAACATAACGGCACGTATAAAGCACCCGACAATTGCAATGCCATTATTGCAGAAGGGTATGAGAAAATCATTGCAGGCTGCGATGCTACGGTCATACCAGCAAATTTCGGTTTCATTGCCGATGATTATTCATTAGGAACTATCGGGGAAGAGGCATTCTATGGTTGTACATTCTCTTCGATCAACTTGCCCAAAGGGGTCGTGAAGATTGAAGACAATGCTTTCGTTGCTTGCAATTCGCTTACAGATGTCTATTGTGAAAGTGAAACACCGTTTCAAATGGGGTCGACAACAAATCGCCCGTTCAATTTCAAGGAAGGAAACATCACATTGCATGTTCCCGCTTCAGCAATAGGAGCTTATAAGGCCACAAGTTTCTTCAACTTCTTCAAGGCTATCGTAGACCTCGACACCGAAGTGGTCAGTGTTGGGAGTACAGGCATGGCCACCTATTGCAGCACTCACGACATAGACTTCACCGAGGTGTCAGGTCTGAAGGCATATATCGTGTCGGCATTTCAGCCGAGCAGCGGCAAGGTAATACTGACACGCATCAACGATGTGCCCGCAAATACCGGACTAGTATTAATAGGCGAAGAAGGAACCTACCAGCTTCCCGTGAGAACCAGCGAAACCGTCGTGTCGAACATGCTTGTCGGGGTGACGAGGGCAACGACCCTGAATAAAGAAGATGGCGACTATACCAACTATATTCTTGCTACTAAAAACGACGAACTGGGCTTCTATGCCGTAACCGACGGCTCAACGCTGGCCGCAGGCAAGGCCTACCTTCCGTTGCCAACGGCAAAGCTACCCGCTTCAAGCCGCATCAGTTTCAGCTTCAACGACAGCGACGACGTGACGACTGCCATTAACGACATTGACAAACAGACAACAAGCAAAGCCGTCTACAACCTAAATGGACAGTTACTCCGAATGCCTCGGAAGGGATTAAACATCATGGATGGTAAAAAAGTGTTCAAAAGATAGGAGACAAAAGCAATGAAAAAAACATATACAACCCCATGTATCAAAGAAGAGGTAGAACTACTTCCCGAGGAAATGATTGCCTTCTCAGAAGGCGAACAGACAGAAGCACCTGTAAACGACCCTGACGACGAGGTAAGTGCGGAGAATGCATTATCGCGCAAATCAATATGGTGAAACAGACCGGAAAAACGCTTGTCAGCACTCCGCTTCTTCCAACGAGAGAAGAAGCGGAGTCTGATTCCTTGTGTTTCTGCATGATTATTCAGCCAGTTTCTGCATAAGTATTCAGTGAACTCTCACGAGAATCGATTGAAATTCAGGAAACCGAAAATGCGTCCGAAATAAGCGATTCTCAGAGGAATTCGTAAATGGCTAAAACACAGCCATTTACGATTTTACAACAAAAAGAGCACGTCAATTTGGGTTGCAATTGATGCTGAATTACGCCGCAATTAACCATCAACAGCATCAGAATTGATGCCAAAATGCGAGGTAATCAAGCATGAATTGCGAGAGAAAGTGACGTTCCTGCCCTAAGAGGGTGGCATTCTCCCAACGAGAGAGCAGTATTCTCGCAAAAAAAGAAGAAAATTTTCACACTCGCCATTCTATTTCGCGATTTTCATTTGTCTTGTTTTTACATAATCGATCTGTATGAATATCCAGAAAGACAGTAGCTGTTACCGGGCAGCGACCGCTTTACAGCCGGCTTGAAGTTTCGACCATACCCTTAGTTTTTTCCTGAAACTATTTGGCTAATTCAGTCAAATTGTGTACCTTTGCGCCCGAAATAACAAATAACACGATTCAAAGACAATGAAGAAACTTCTTTCACTCGCACTGCTGGCCATGATGGCCTTCGGTGCGCAGGCAGAGGAAAAGATCGACTCTGCCCCGTCGAACAAGCCCGTATTCACCACCATCAAGGAGAACCCCATCACCAGCGTCAAGGACCAGAACCGCTCTGGCACCTGCTGGGACTACTCTACCCTGTCGTTCTTCGAGGCCGAAATCCTGAAGGCCACAGGCAAGACCTACGACCTCTGCGAGAGTTTCGTAGCCAACAAGACCTACATGGAGCGCGCCACACAGGTAGTGCGCTACCACGGTGACTGCCAGTTCTCACAGGGTGGCTCGGCCGAAGACGTGCTTGCTACGCTGAAGACCCACGGCATCTGCCCCGAGGATGCAATGCCCTTCCCCGGCTCGCTCTACGGCGACTCGCTCAATAACTTCAACGAGTTCTTCTCGCTGCTCGAACCCTACGTGGCTGCCATCTCGAAGAGCACGGCCAAGAAAATCTCGAACCAGTGGAAGGTGGGCTTACAGGGCATTCTCGATGCCTATTTAGGCAAATGTCCCGACGAGTTCACGTATGAAGGGAAGAAATACACACCGAAGGAGTTTGTCAAGAGCCTCGGCATCAACCTCGACGACTATGTGAGTATCACCAGCTATACCCATCATCCCTTCTACACGGCCTTTGCCGTAGAGGTACAGGACAACTGGCGTTTCCCGCTGAGCTATAACCTGCCAATGGACGAGATGATGCAGGTCATCGACAACGCTATTGACAAGGGCTACACCATTGCCTGGGGCGGCGACGTGAGCGAGGACGGCTTTACTCGCAGCGGTCTGGCCTACGCCGTCGACGGAAAGGCTACTCAGAGCCTGCGCGGCAGCGATATGGCCCGCTGGCTGAAGCTGGCTGCCACCAAGAAGCGCGACATCATCGACTCGCTCGGCGTGAACGTACCCGAGATTGTTCCCACACAGCAGATGCGCCAGGAGCGCTTCGACAACTGGGAACTGACCGACGACCACGGCATGCTCATCTACGGCGTGGCCAAGGACCAGAACGGCAAGGAGTACTACATGGTGAAGAACTCGTGGGGCGAGACGGGCGACTACAAGGGCACCTGGTACATGACCAAGACCTTCATCGCCGCCAACACGATGGACTTCCTCATCAACAAGAACGCCATCCCCAAGAACATCAGGAAGAAGCTCGGACTGTAAAGTCGAACGTACAAAGCGAATCCCCCAATGCCTCGGAAAACGTAAGCGAAGTAGATTGCTCACGTTTTTATTTTTTCACTAAGATTAAAGTTTAACAACTAAAAAGAATGTTTATGGAAAGACTATTTTTTGCATTAATACTAATATGCATGGTTCAAAATTTGAATGCTCAAGATGTCGCCATTTTTGATGACAAAGGGCACAATATAACAGAAGAGGTCTTGAGAGAAGACAATCCCACTGACATAGAGTATAAAGAGGCTATGTCAGTGCTAAAGGCTTCAAATCAGATAGTTGTCAGTACAATTAATGGTGGTAGTATTAAGTCCTCTTCGAGTCTTGAAATAGAAAAAAACTATTATCTATTTGTTGTTAAAGAGGCAGAAGACACCACTCTTATTGGCAAGCCAGTAATATGTCAAATAATAGAAAAGCGAAAATCAAATATTTCTGGTTCGGAGGGTCGAATAATACTACGTCCTTTATATGTTGAGAAAGGTTCTCTGCAAGTTCCTATAGTACCAAACGATGTTATTCGTCGCGGTTTGAATCGTACAAATTTCAAATTTTGGACGAGTATTCTTATAATTCCCATTTTTATTGCAGGATCAAGAGCTGAAATAAAACCCGATGAAGAAATTATAATGACTTTAGATATGTAACTTGGGACTCATAGGTGGGCTCACAGAAAAATAAAACATGGGGAAAGATTCTGTGTTCCCATCGCAGCTGGCGAGAAGGTACATCGTCGTACATGCCGGAGGCCTAACTCGTTCTGCTCCGAGGCCTTCCAAGGGAAGTAATGTCATTGAAATTTAAAGGCTAAGATGTAGGCACTTCGCGGGCGAGATCTTTACTACATATCTCCGAGATGTAGGCAAAATCTCAGCGAGATGTAGCAATACCTCCCATCGTCTAGTCCCTTTGTTAGTCGGCATTTGAGGGGCATTACGATAATCACGAGGTCGGAGAATGTGATCATTTTCTTCGACCCCGTGGCTCTTTTGCGGTTTCTATACCTTAATACGGCGAGGCCACTACACTTTCTGGTCTATTGGCCATCACCACCTCGGCTGTCATTTTCTGGAAACTGCGAACAATCATAGCATCTGGCGAAATGAGAATCTTAGCCCGTCATTACGTTCAACAAAAATCTGCAAGCCTCTCCGCATGGTCGCTGTGTCCGTGAGAGATAAATACATAGTCCGCCGTACTAAGGTCAATACCCATCTTCTCGGAATTGCGGAAAAAGACACCACTGGCCCCTATATCAAGCAAGATGCAATGCTTGTCCGTCTCTAATAGAATCGACAGGCCATGTTCTGTTTCGAACCGACTGTCATTTGTACGGTTATCAGATAGTACTGTCCACTTCATCATATATACTTTTGTCGAATAGCCTTTGGGAGTTTGGACGCTACAAGTTGATAGGACTCTTTTATCCATTCCTTGACGTGAGTATCAT
>CAJONO010000164.1 GCA_905235905.1 uncultured Prevotella sp. | reverse complement strand
TATTGTCTAAACATGCTGATTTGATCTGCTTCAGTTTCTCTAATCGCTGGGTCTGGAGAGTGATCTGAGAGTCGAGAGAGGTGAGGTAATCAGCTATTCTTTGCTGCTCATTGATTGACGAAGGTCTACATATACCAATATCAAGGAAATCTTCAGCTCCAATATTCAACAATCCATGACTTCTTGCTTCTTCGGTTGCTCTTTCTGACACATCTTTGTGCCATAGTGTAGTGTCAAAGAAATAAGTAAGATAGTCAGAAGAAATTGAGTCGTCAATACTGAATGTAATATAAAGTGTAGAAAGAATTCCTTGATTATATCTATCTAAACGCTTTACAGATCCAAAAGGAAAACCATTCGAATAACTCTTGTTATATGCAAACTCTCCTTTTTGCAGCAAATAGTAATTACTGATATTTGCACCTACTACAAGATTGTTAAAGTAGTCAATCTGAGAAACGAGTCCATGAGCAGAAGCAATAGTAAGGGCTAATGTGCTTTCTAAATGAGTATTTTTACGTGTTACCCTTTTTGCAAAAGAATTAAGTCTCACCTTTTCCCACTCCCCTTCAAATCCTTTGAATCTTACTCGTGGGGTAGTTTCTCCTTCTTGTGGGAACATTGACTGCAAACTTGCAGCTTTCACCTGTTTGAGCGATTCAATCTTCTTTGTAGTGGATTGGATAAGAGAGCCGATTGGATAAGAGAGTCAAGATGCTGGAAGTAAGCTATTAAAGATTGACTTTCGTTTTTGTTTCCCATACACACGTCAATATTCTGAAGCATCCCCCCAGTAATAAGAGGTTGTCCCGATCCATATACCAACCTATTCAAATTAGAATGTTGGAAGAAGAGATGCAAATAGTCCAATGACATACTTGCTTTAGGATAGACAACTAACGTGTTATCGGTTATTCCGCATTCTTCATTAACCAATTGAACATGTCCAGCATTAGCACCAACTCTCGCAACAAGGAGAAGGGGGCCACTATGCGATGGTCTGTTGACCGTTCCAATGATTCCCGTAGAGCCATATAATGGGAAACAACCCTTGGAAGGAGTGTCTTTACTAGAGCTTATAGAGGAAGTTATACTATATAGCCTTACCTCTTCCCACTCCCCACTAAACCCTTTGAATCTTATCTTTGGCTGTTTCATGAGTTGTCCTCCTGCTCGTAATAATATGAATAATCGATGCCTTTCATAAAAGTCTCTCGGTCGTCAATCTTGTCGGTGAGAGCCTGCCGTAGCATCTCTCGTATTCTGGTGCTCTTTCTGCTTGGTATTACTCTTACCAACTGGATAATGTCATTTTGGGCAAAACAATCGGTAGCATATCGTTTGCCGTCAGCAGCAGTCATTTTCAGTTGACTGCAACGTGTAGTCAACTCGCTTAATTCTTGACTGAAGTTTCCCACCCCTTTTGCTTGCATAATCATTCATTTTGTAGCTTTACACGAACAGGTCTGAAATTCATGCTGTATTCCAGTGCAATTCAATTCAAATTGCGTTGTAATTCAGCATGAATTGGAACACAATTCAAGCTAAATTGCAACATGTTGAAAACCAGCAAGTTAACACAATCGTAAAAGTGAATATATATTCCTAATCTGTCATTCCATCCACTAAACCCTTTGAATCTTATCTTTGGCTGTTTCATGAGTTGTCTTGAGCTAAGTGATAAGTTCTGTTCTTGTTTGCACCCTCAGTCTGCACTAATCCCTCTTTCACCAGTTGTGCCAGATAGTCACGGGTGCGCGATGGCTTCAGCCCAATAACATCGGCTATGCTGCTGGCCTTAGAGCCCGGATTGTCGGCGATAAATGATAGTATGGCGGCCTTTTTATCGCCGATTTTGATGTATTCGGTGCCATTATCGCCGATTTTGTCGCCGATGGAACTATTGTAGGCATTTATGTCGTGCTTGATGTGCTGACAATGCAGATTGGCCATGAAGTCGACAAAGATATTGATATTCTCCTCTTCTCTTGTATCAATGAGTGCCTGTATGTATTCTGCCTTGTCTTGCTTCAGGACTTTCATAGGCAATACTCCGAACTCTATTTGCAGGAGATTCATCAGCAGCCGACAGGTGCGTCCGTTGCCGTCAGCCCACGGGTGTATGGTCACCAGTTCGTAGTGCGCCCAGAAACTAAGGTCATAGACGGCCGCAACATCGTTGGGAGTGATGGAAGATCGGCGCAAATTGAGTTCACGGCAGAAGGCTTCCAGTCTGATGGGCACTTTTACGTAGCTCATGTAAGATTTCCCGCCAAGTCCTGCAGTGACGTTCAGCCGCCTCAGTTCACCTTTGGCCGCCGAGAAGTCGCCACCAGCACAATGATATTCGCTGCCAGTGCGAGCCATAACCTTCGAAGCAAGCGTCACAAGCCAATCTGGGGTTATCGGCTTGTGCTGTTTTATCCATTCCATGCCATATTGATAGGCATCCCGCAGGTCAAGGTTCATATTCTGCTCGATGATGGTTCGCTTACTCGAAGTGATGCCCTCGTCAAACAACAACTGAGCCTCGACCTCCGTCACTGTGCTGCCCTCGATGGCGGTGGAGTGTGTAATGATGCTATACAGATAGAACTTCGAGTAGTCTAACTGCTCTGCTATACCAAGTCGTCGATGTTCTTCAAGGATACTTGTTAATTGAATCTTTAATTCTTTTTTCATGGAACGTTCTCCTTATTTCTTTGTCAGGTTCTGTAGACCGCTGATGGCAAACTCGTCGCCAGTTAGCTGTCCGATGAGCGTGGCAAGATTCTTCTCAGACGTTGCAATGTCCTTCTCTATATCGTTATAGGTAACGGCATACTTCTCGCTGAGCGCGGTAATGGCATCGGCAAGTGTCTGGATGATGGTATCGGGCAGTGTCTCAATGGCAGAGGTGATGGGGAGAATCCACTTCAGTCCAAGGAACATCTGAATGCCCTTCATGTCAAGACCTTCTATGGTTTTAATGGTCTTCGCCTCCAAAGCCTGTCTGTCCTTGGCAACCTGCTTTCTCTTGGCCGACTGCTCATCCCAAAGGACAACGATTGCTTTCAGTTGTTCCTTGATGTCATCCTCCACGTCGGCCTTAGGCTTGCTGTCAGCCGTAATCTCCTTTTTCATGAAAGCATTGTCTTTCTCGGCATCGAAGTACTTATCGGTGTCTTCCATACCAAGGAGTTCATCACGCGCAGCATCCAGTTCGCCATCGATGGCCTCAATGCGACTTTGAAGAACAGCGATAGCGTCAAGATCGCTCTGGAAAAGCGTCTTCTGCACCAGTTCAAAAGGAATGATACGCCCCTTCAAGCCGTCTTCCACTTCCTGTTCGATTCCATTCTTGTCCTTCACTATCTTCATCTTGGGCTCCACCACGTTACAAGCGCCGAAGCCTTCTGTCTGGATGATTTCTACATCGCCCATGATTCCCTGCCAGTTGTCAGCAAGAATCTGATCAGCAGCATATTTGTCTACGAGAGGCAATCCTTCGCAACGACGGAAGATGTCGGCAGAAATCAAGTCGCTCTCCACCACTTCCTTCACCTGCTCCACATGGTCGATAAGACGGATATGCAGCATACGCTTAAAGTCATCAAAGGCAGCTGAGAAACGAGCCTTGAAGTCTGTTACGTCCTTGTTTGCCTGAATAGCATCAGCAACATTCTCTACCTTAATGGTAGAGTAAGGACGGGCCGATTCTGGAGTAAAGACATCTTGTTGAAGTGTTGGGAAAGCATCCCAATACGCTCCAAGGTCGGCAATCTCGCTGTTTGGTATGCTGCCAAACATGGTTGAGTAGATGTCGTACTTCACAGGTGCCTCGCTCGAATCCACATATCGGGGAATGTTGAGGTTGTACTCGTTGTGACGGATTTCATCGCGTGTCACAACACGGGAGAATCCAGGAATCTCCTTGCGTTCACGGTAGGTGTCGGCTATTTTCTTCACATCACAGGCACGGAGCTTGTTCTGCTTACCTTCTTTCATAAAGCCCTTGCTGGCATCGATGATGAGCACCCCCTCGCTGCCGCGGTTCTTTTTCAGAACCATGATAAGCGTTGGTATTCCTGTGCCAAAGACGATGTTGGCAGGAAGACCGATAATGGCATCGATATTGTTCTTCTCTATCAGGTTGGCGCGAATCTTTCCTTCTGCCTGTCCCTCCTCTTGCAGTTCCAAGGGAAGCACATTGCCATCCTTGTCGTAAATCTTTGGCGTCTTGCCACGGACCAGCACACCATGAGGCATGACGATGGTCATAATGCCATCGCCTTTTAGGTGGTGCAGTTCATGCAACAGAAAGGCATAGTCGGCCTTGGTCTTTGGTGCTACGCCATAGTTCTTGAAACGCGGGTCGTACTCCTTGTCTTCCGGATCCCAATGCTGGGAATAGGGCGGATTGCTCACTACGGCATCCACAGCAAGCGGTTTGTCAATCTCTGAGCCTTCCTCGTGCATGGGCCAGTCCTCTTCGAGGGTGTCGGCACAACGGGTAACGATGTTCTGTGGGATGATGCCACGCATGACAAGGTTCATACGGGTCAGGTTGTAAGTGTTCTCCTTCAGCTCCTGCGCATAGTATTTCACCTTGTTCTTGCCCTGAATATGCTTGCTGACAGCCTTGCCGATTGTTATCAGCAGCGAACCAGAACCGGAAGTGGGGTCGTAGATTTCGAGTGAATCCTTGTTCCTGTGGTGTTCAGCCACAATCTCCGACATAATCATAGCCACCTCGTGAGGGGTATAGAACTCGCCAACCTTCTTGCCGGCATTGGCAGCGAAGTTGCTGATCAGGAACTCATAGACATAACCCAGCACGTCGTAGTCCTGCGAGCCATCGGTAGGAATATCCTTAATGAGCTTGACGAGTCCCTTCAACGCTTTTGTCTGCGAACTGGGGTTGTCGCCCAATTTGCTGAGACCTTCACGCAGGGTCTTGAAGATGCCGTCATAGACAGAAGCATAGTTGTCGCTCATCAGCCGCTCGAAATTGCTCAGCGCCTCGCTCAGCGTCTGTACGCTGAAACTGGTGTCGTTAAGCCACGTGCTGAACAGATACTTATACTCGATGAAGAAACCGATATGCTCCTGACATTCGGCGATGGCATTCTTCATGTTCATATCCTCGTAGTTCTCCACGAGTTCGGGCAGTTCGTCCTCTTCCCAATCGCATACTTCCGTGAAGTACTTCACCTCCGTGTCTGAGAGGAATTTATAGAAGATAAGTCCAAGAATATAGTCCTTATACTCATTGGCCTCAATCTTATTGCGCATGTTATTGGCCGATGCCCATATTCGGTTTGCTAATTGCTGTTTGTTCATGTCGGATTTTTTGAATATAGCTGCAAACTTACATAAAATTCGACCATTTTGGAATTTGTTGTCTGATTCCTTATCGGAAGGAGTCGGTAAGCAGTTTGATTTCAACCTGTGGCGAGATGCGCTCGTACAATATATTATATACGGCATCGAGGATGGGCATGTTGACGTGGTGATAACGGTTGATTTCCTTCATGCACTTCGTGCCGAAATAGCCTTCGGCAATCATCTCCATCTCTATCTGTGCCGACTTCACCGAATAGCCCTTGCCAATCATGGTACCGAAGACGCGGTTGCGGGAGAAATTGGAATAGCCCGTGACGAGCAGGTCGCCCAGATAGACGCTGTCGTAGACGTTGCGCTCGATGGGGTGGACGCTCTTGAGGAACCGCTCCATCTCCTGCACGGCATTGGCCATGAGTACGGCCTGGAAGTTATCGCCGAACTTCAGGCCGGAACAGATGCCGGCGGCAATGGCGTAGACATTCTTCAGCACCGACGAATACTCGATGCCGATGACATCGGTCGACGTCTTTGTCTTAATGAAGTTGCTGGTAAGCACGTCGGCGAATGCCTGTGCTTTCTCCTGGTCGGCGCAGCCCACGGTGAGGTAGGATAATCGTTCCAAGGCTACCTCTTCGGCATGGGAGGGACCACCGAGACAGGCCAGATTGTTGTAGGGCACATCGAACACCTGATGGAAATACTCAGAGCAGACGAGGTTTTCGTCGGGCACGATGCCCTTGATGGCGGTGATGATGTATTTGTCCTTGATGCGTGTCTTCAGACGTTTCAGATGGTTCTTCAGATAGGGTGAAGGCACTACGAACACGAGCGTGTCGTAGAGCTGTACAATCTTGTTGAGGTCGCTCTCGAAATGTATCTCGTTGATGTCGAAATGAACGCTCGTCAGATACGACGGGTTATGCCCCAGCCGACGGAACTCTTCTATCTGGTCGTCGCGACGCATGTACCAACCAATGTGATGGGTGTGGCTCACCACAATCTTGGCAATGGCCGTTGCCCAGGAACCGCCGCCTATGATAGCTATGCGGCCTAACCCACCCCCTGCCCCTCCCGAGGGGAGGGGAGCTTGGGTACCTATGTAATCGATAATTTTCATTGACTAACTATCTTAACACCCCTCCCCCGGAAGGGGCAGGGGGTGGGTATCTTAGCTTTTCTCAATCCACTGCTGCACCTCATCGACAGAAGGCTTCTGCAGGTCGAGCTTGTATTTCTTCACGATGTCGCCAATCTTCTGCTGCAATCCTTGGGCTTTCTCGTCCTTGATGTCGCTGACGAGGTAGAAACCGGCCTTACGTAGCACGTAGACCCAGTCTTCAGGAACGCCGATGGCGGCCCACTCCTGCATGGTGCTCTTGGGTGCCTGCTTCTCGGGCTTCATCTGGGGGAATAGCATGATTTCGCCGATGGCGAACTTGCCCGTGAGCAGCATTACTAAGCGGTCGATGCCAATACCGATGCCGAAAGTGGGAGGCATGCCGTATTGCAGGGCGCGGAGGAAATCGTGGTCGATGATCATGGCCTCGTCGTCGCCCTTGTCGGCCAGTCGCATCTGCTCCTTGAAGCGCTCTTCCTGGTCGATGGGGTCGTTGAGCTCGGAGTAGGCGTTGGCCAGTTCCTTGCCGTTGACCATCAGCTCGAAACGCTCGGTGAGGCCGGGCTTTGAGCGGTGCATCTTGGTCAGGGGCGACATCTCGACGGGATAGTCGGTGATGAAGGTGGGCTGGATGAACGTGCCCTCGCAGAACTCACCGAAGAGCTCGTCGATGAGCTTGCCCTTGCCCATCGTCTCGTCGACCTCCATGCCTTTCTCCTTGCAGAACGCACGGATTTCCTCTTCGCTCTTGCCGTCGCAGTCGAAGCCCGTCTGCTCCTTGATGGCATCGAGAATAGGCAGGCGGCGGAAGGGTGCCTTAAACGATATCACCTTGCCGTCAATCTCTACTTCGGGCTTGCCGTTGACAGCGGTGCAGATCTGTTCGAGCATCTGCTCGGTGAAGGTCATGCCCCACAGCAGGTCTTTATAGCTGACGTAGAGTTCCATGCAAGTGAACTCAGGGTTGTGGGTCTTATCCATACCCTCGTTGCGGAAGTTCTTGCCCATTTCGTAGACGCCCTCGAAACCGCCTACGATAAGGCGCTTCAGATAGAGCTCGGTAGCAATACGCATGTACATGTCCTGGTTGAGCGCATTGAAATGGGTGATGAACGGACGGGCCGAGGCACCGCCTGCGATGTTCTGCAGGATGGGGGTGTCGACCTCGGTATAGCCGGCATTGTCGAGAATGCTGCGCATGGTGCGTATGATGGTAGCACGTTTCAGGAACGTATCCTTCACGCCATCGTTGACCACCAGGTCGACATAGCGCTGACGATAGCGCAGTTCGGGGTCGTCGAACTTGTCATAGGCCACGCCGTCCTTGTATTTCACGATGGGCAGCGGCTTCAGCGACTTCGACAGCAGTTTCAGCTCCTTGGCATGGACGCTGATTTCGCCCGTCTGTGTTCGGAACACAAAGCCTCGAATGCCTATGAAGTCACCAATGTCCATCAGTTTCTTGAAGACAATGTTATAGAAGTCGGGGGCTTGTAGGTCGTCTCTCGTAATATACACCTGTATGCGTCCCTTCGAGTCTTGTAGTTCCACGAACGAGGCTTTTCCCATGACACGGCAACTCATCATGCGGCCGGCTATGCTCACCTGCCGCGGCTCGTCGTCGTCGCGAAAGTTCTCGCGTATCTCGGTGGAAAAAGCATTGGTGGAATACTCTGCAGCGGGATAGGGATCGATGCCCATTCGGCGCAGTTCGTCGAGCGACTGCCTGCGAAGAATCTCTTGTTCACTCAGCTCAAGTTCTAATACGTTCATATTCAATAATAATCTTTTTTTATGCTTTTAGGCCACAAAGGTAATCATTTTTGGTGAGAAAACAAAAAAACTTCCCTAAAATATGGCATTCCGATTTTTTTTTGTACCTTTGTAGCGTCAAAGCAGAAGAACGTTATGTCAGAATTACCGCCACTTATACAAGATCTTGCCCTCATCCTGATGGTCGCGGGCATTGTTACCCTTGTGTTCAAGAAGTTGAAGCAGCCCCTTGTGCTGGGCTATGTAATGGCAGGCTTCCTGGTCAGCCCGCACATGCCCTATACTGCCTCGGTGGTCGATATGTCGAACATCCACCTGTGGGCCGACATTGGCGTGATGTTCCTTCTGTTCTCTCTGGGTCTTGACTTCTCGTTCAAGAAAATCCTGAAGATGGGAGCCTCGCCAATCATCTCGACCATTACCATTATTGCCAGCATGTCGGTGCTGGGCGTCTGCGTGGGTTATGCCTTTGGCTGGTCGCGCATGGACTGCATATTCCTGGGCGGTATGCTTGCCATGAGTTCCACCACTATTATATATAAGGCGTTCGACGACCTGGGTCTTCAGCAACAGCAGTTTGCCGGCCTTGTCATGTCGGTGCTTATCCTGGAGGACATTCTGGCCATTGTCATGATGGTGATGCTCTCGGCCATTGCCAGTGGCAATAACCCCGATAGCGGGCAGATGGTCAGCTCGGTGATAAGGATTGTGTTCTTCCTTGTGCTGTGGCTCGTTGTGGGCATTTCGGCCATACCGCTGTTTCTGCGCTCTGTGCGCAGGCTCATCAATGCCGAGGTACTGCTCATCGTGTCGTTAGGATTGTGCTGTGCCATGGCCGTGTTCTCTACGAAGGTGGGCTTCTCGTCGGCTTTTGGTGCCTTTATCATGGGTAGCATCTTGGCTGAGACCGTCGAGGCAGAGAAGATCGAGAAGCTGGTAGAGCCGGTGAAAAATCTCTTCGGTGCCATTTTCTTCGTATCGGTGGGAATGCTTGTCGACCCTGAGATACTGAAGAACTATGCCCTGCCCATCTTCGTGCTCGTCATGACGATTCTCATTGGCCAGTCGGTCTTCGGCTCCATGGCGTTCATGTTGGGCGGTGAGAGCCTGAAGTCGGCCATGCGTTGCGGCTTTTCCATGGCTCAGATAGGCGAGTTCTCGTTTATCATTGCCTCGCTGGGCCTCTCGTTGGGGGTCGTCAGTAGTTTCCTTTATCCGGTTGTGGTCGCCGTCTCGGTCATTACCACTTTCCTCACACCCTATATGATACGGTTGGCAACGCCGGCCTATAATGCGCTTGAGAACCGACTCCCCGGCAGAATCATCAGCCTGCTCAACCAACTGTCGACGAGTCGGCTGAATTCCTCAAAGCAGAGCCTGTGGAAGTCTCTGCTCATGCAGATGGGCATCTACGTGATTGTCTACGGTATTCTTTCCACGGCAACCATCACGCTCATGTTCATGTTCTTCCATCCCTTCATCATCGGCCTGTTTGGCGAGACGTGGTATGTGAAGCTGACTACGGGTCTGCTGACGCTGATGGCTATATCGCCATTCCTTCGGGCCATGGTCATGAAAAAGAACCGCAGTCCGGAATTCAGGGCGTTATGGGCCGAGAGCAACCGCAACCACCTGCCGCTCGTCTTCACCATTCTGGTGCGCATAGCCATTGCCATGTCGTTTGTGCTTGTTGTGTGCAAGCAGCTCACACATTTCGGCATGGCGCTGGGCCTCACCGTGGCGTTGGTGGCAGTACTGCTCATGGTCTTCTCTCGCGGCATCAAGCATCGCAGCATTATGCTTGAGCGACTGTTCATCAACAACCTGCGTTCACGCGACATTGAGGCACAGGTGCATGGCAAGAAGCGCCCCCTCTATGAAGGTCGTCTGCTCGACCGCGACATTCACATAGCCGACTTCGACATACCGCAGAACTCGCGATGGGCAGGGCAGACGCTTCGCGACCTGAACCTGGGGCGTAAGTACGGAGTGCATGTGAGCAGCATTCTCCGTGCAGGCAACCGGCTTAACATTCCCGACGGCAACTCGCCGATTTTCCCCCTCGACCGCATACAGACCATTGGCAGCGACGAGCAACTGAGCAAGTTGCGCCAGGCCATTGAGAGCGAAGTGGTTCAGGCAGACTATGATGTGGAGCAGCGCGAGATGAAACTGCGCCAGATGATTGTGTCGGCCAGCAATCCGTTCTTAGGAAAAACACTTCAGGAAAGCGGCATTCGCAGCAACTACAGCTGTATGGTAGTGGGACTGGAGGAAGGAAAGGAAAACCTCTCGCCCATGAAGCCCAACCGAAAGTTCCAAGAGGGCGACATCGTGTGGATTGTGGGCGAGACAAACGACCTGGATCGATTGCCGAACACCTGATTTCGGGCTGTTCAGGTCGGAAAAAACACGAATCTTATATCTTTTTCAAAAAAAGAGGGCAGAAAATTTGGTGGTATGAAAAAAAATACATACCTTTGCACCGCATTTAAGAGAAAGTGCCTTTTCTGAGACATTGAAATGATGGCAAGGAAGTTTGGGTGAGTGGCTGAAACCAGTAGTTTGCTAAACTGCCGTACGGGTGACTGTACCGGGGGTTCGAATCCCCCAGCTTC